>JBIIYQ010000014.1:0-38461 GCA_044346745.1 Usitatibacteraceae bacterium
GACCGAATTACGGCCAGCCTGCAAATAAAAGTGTTGGCAAGTATCATGTCGAGCTTCATTGGCAAGCACCGCTTGCCAATGCTCGTCATTGATACCCCGTCAATAACCGCCAATCGACAAAAGTTTTCAGCTCGAGCCGCAGGCATTCTCGGTTTTACAATGTTCGGACGTGATGTTACGTACGCTCTGGACGACGACATGGAGCTGGATCTAGACAAGATTGCTGCGTTTCTGACACGACACGATGGGCAAGACATATTGATTTTCGGCTTCACCTCTCTTGTCTGGGAGCATATGGTTCAGGCGCTTGAGTCAAAGGGCCTGAACTTACCCCTGTCGCGGGCCATCTTGCTGCATGGTGGGGGCTGGAAAAAACTGCTTTCTCTCGCCGTCTCCAAAGAGGAATTCAAGTCGCGACTCTTTGGCTGCACCGGGATCACTAGAGTACACAACTATTACGGTATGGTCGAACAAACTGGGTCCATCTTCATGGAGTGTGAACACGGACATTTACATTCGTCTTGTTTCTCCGAGGTCATCATTCGCGACCCCATTGACTTCAGAGCGTGCGACGTCGGCGAACGCGGACTCATCCAGTTGCTATCGTTGATTCCACATAGCTACCCCGGCCATTCGCTTCTTAGTGAAGACATTGGCGAGGTAACTGGAATCGATGACTGCCCTTGTGGCAGACAGGGTAAAACATTTGTCGTACACGGGCGAATTAAGAACTCGGAAGCGCGGGGCTGCAGTGATACGATATCCCGGTAGTACGATTGGTGAAGTGCAGTGTTTGCTCGGAGATCTTAAGGCGATTGAGGATGCTCCCGAACAGCTTTTCCACCCGTTACGCATCGACTTTCTAGCCGAACTTTCGCGGGCGCTTATGGCTGACGCAAGTGCAAAGGGCTTCCCCGATGTTGTCACATTCGCATTCTGGTGCCGCCGAGCCAACCTAGAAGCCCTCGCGAAGAGCTACGATCGCGACAGCCTGCGCATCGGGCTCGGTTTAGTCTTTCACATCAGTCCATCCAACGTACCGATCAATTTTGCCTACTCCCTAGTTTTTGCGTTCCTATCGGGAAATAGTAGCGTCGTGCGCCTGCCCTCGCGGGAAGCGCCGCAAACTGATCTGCTGATTAGAGTTCTGGGGGAGGTATTGTCGCTCGACAAATTTCGCGACTTGCGTTCGGCTGTTCACTTGGTGCGCTACAACCGAGCCGACCCCATTACGGAGTTTTGGCTTCAGCATTCTCTCGGCCGTATTGTTTGGGGGGGTGACGCCACGGTAGCGCACATACGCTCGCTCAAAGTGCATCCGAGATCCCGTGAGGTGGCGTTCGTCGATCGGTATTCACTATCCGCGATTGCAGCGCAGAGCGTTCTTGATGCCGACCAAGACTGCCTAAGAAAGTTATGCGTCGGGATATACAACGACCACTATTTGATGGACCAATACGCGTGCTCCTCTCCACAGTTGTTAGTGTGGGTGGGCAGCGCAGAGGAGGTCGCTGAGGCGCAGTCTAGGCTCTGGCCGGAGGTTATCGCGGTCGCGCGTCAAAAATACATCTTGGAACCCGTACAGGCCATGGACAAATATGTGGCCCTGTGCAGTGAAGTAATTGAACACAAGAACATCGGACAGGTGCGCCAAGATTCTCCCCAGCTAACACGCATCGGTCTTAAAAAACTCACTGAAAACCAATGGGCGCAACGCGGGCACTTTGGCACTGTGCATGAATACACGGTTGACTCACTAGATGCCATTGCGCCGGTGGTCGACTCCCGCTTCCAAACGCTCACCACATTTGGCTTCGGACACCAACTATTGCGGGACTTCATAACTTCCAACCGTCTCGCCGGAATAGACCGGGTGGTACCTATCGGTCGTGCTCTCGACATGGGGGTTTTGTGGGATGGCTTCGATGTTCTGGCAACCCTGACACGCGTCATCGACGTCCAATCCTAGGCTTTCGCAAAGACGGCCGCTGGCTAGGGGCAAGACTCAGGCTAAGCGAGAATGTCCCGAGCTAGGTGGGTCAATCTGTCAAAAGTCTGCTCGTCAGCCGATTCGTTGGCCTCAAGATAAGTGGTCTAATACTGCTATTCCCTCTGTTGCCACCTACTTTTAATTGCAAACGAAGAATTCTGGAATTCATATGGAGACCTTCTCGCTAAACTGCGTCGAGCTGCAAGATTATCAGCCGAATCGTTACCCTTTTTTGATGATTGACCATGTCGACGCGGTATGCCCAGGTAAATTTGCACGCGGCTACAAACACCTAACGTTGAATGAGTGGTATTTTCCGGTGCACTTCCCGGGCGCGCCGAATATGCCTGGCGCACTCCAGCTCGAGGCGTTAGCGCAGATGTTGACAGTCGCAATTACCACCCTCCCCGGCCTCAAAGGCATGGTGACGCACGCCTTGCAACACACGGTGCGCTTTAGAAAAGAGGTGTTGCCGGGAAAGACGTTTGTCATCGAAACCGAGGTGATTTCTTGGAAGCGTGGCATCTGCAAGGGCAAGGGAATTGCTTACACCGATGGGGAGGTAGCTTGTGAGGCGGATATGCTGATCACAATTCCGGAAATCCTCGAACAATATCTCCCCAAAAAAAATAGTTGATGTCGGATATTGCCGACATTCTTATCGTTGGCTCCGGAGCCAGCGGCGCGGCAGCGGCATGGAGCTTATCTCAGCTGCCTGGAGTGAAAGTCGTGTGCCTAGAGCAGGGGGGTGCCACCCTGCCGGAACGTTATCCCAGCATCGCGGCGGATTGGGAGCTTCGGCGACAGGATAGCTACAACCCTAGCCCGAACGTTCGCCGATTGGCAGCAGACTACCCGATTGACGACTCTTCTTCACCGATTGCCATCGCCAATTACAACGCGGTCGGTGGAAGTACCATCTTGTATTCCGGCCACTTTCCACGATTTCATCCATCTGATTTTAGAACCAAATCGCTTGATGGAGTCGGCGACGACTGGCCACTCTCTTATGCAGAGATTTTGCCGTTCTTCAAACAGAATGAAGGCATGATGGGTGTGGCTGGTTTAGTCGGTGACACCGCCAATCCAGATTACGATAACCTGCTACCGCCGGTGCCTTTGGGTCCGGTCGGCCGCAGACTTGGGGATGCTTTCAACAAGCTTGGCTGGCACTGGTGGCCTTCCTACAGCGCAATCAACACCCACAAACATCAAGGTCGCGCTCCTTGCGTAAACCTCGGCCCTTGCAACACTGGCTGCCCCCAAGGAGCCAAGGCGAGTGTTGACCGCACTTACTGGCCAGCAGCGAAGGCAATGGGCGTTACCCTTATGCCACATGCACGAGTAAGCCAAATTACACTAGATGCCGCCGGGCGGGCGAGTGGCGCAGTGTACATCGATGCCGACGGGCGAGAAAACCATATCACAGCGCGCATGGTAGTTTTGGCTTGCAATGGAATTGGTACACCGCGTTTATTGCTCAACTCGACGTCCCCTGCTTTTCCCGATGGATTGGCAAACGATACTGGGCTAGTAGGCAAAAACTTAATGCTGCATCCGCTCGGCTTCGTAGAAGGTGTTTTTGAAGAAAACCTTCACTCAAGCCTCGGCCCGCACGGTTGTTGCTTGCTCAGTCAGCAGTTCTACGAAACGGATCGCAACCGGGGTTTCGTTCGGGGGTACACGATGCAGATTTTGCGCGGCGCTCCCGCAGTTGAAACTGCAACTGCCGGACTCTTGAGACGGCAGATCTCAATCGGCAAAAATCACCATCGAGACTTTGCGCGGATTTTCAATAGAACGGCGGGTATCGCCATCATTACCGAAGACCTTCCGGAGGCGCATAACTACGTGGAGCTGGATCCTGCAAACAAGGACTCCAATGGTCTGCCCGGTGTTAAAATTCACTATGCCCTAAGCGAAAACTCAACAAAAATGCTCAAGCACGGAATCGAAAGGGGCAGGCAGGTGTTTGAGGCGGCTGGGGGCAAGGTAATTTCCGCTATTTCGCCGGTTCGGCACACTGGATGGCACCTCATGGGTACCGCTCGCATGGGGGATAAAGCGAACAATTCAGTCGTCAATCGCCACGGACAAACACATTCAGTCAAGAACCTATTTGTTGTTGACAGCAGCATCTTCGTAACGGCCGGTGCAGTAAACCCAGTCGCTACCGCGCAGGCTTTGACTCTATACGTCTGTGACCACATCAAGCGCAACCTATCTAAGATCCTATAGAACCTATGGTCGACCCAATCCTCGACACAATCATTCCGCAGGACAAGGAGCTGGGCCTGCCCTCTGCCGCAGAGATAAACTTCGACTCTTATTGCGCACAGTACGGCATCCAAGACCTTGTGGCCCGCTACGGAAACCTCGTGGAATTGACTGCTGAGGCAAAGCTTAATAAACCATTTCGGAATTTGGATGCGGACGAACGTTTTGCAGTTATCACTGCCACCAGCACTAAGGACTTTCGCCTTTATTCCGGTTTCGTAATACACGTCATGCGAGCCTATTACACTCACAAACAAGTCCTCTCCCAAATTGGTAGCGGTGCGGTTCCCCCGTTCCCTACCGGCAATATCATTGATCAAGGGGATTGGGATTTGTTGGAGCCTGTATACGAACGTGGCCCAATCTATCGTGCAGTAGAGGACTTTTCGTGATGATGCTTTCGGGCAAGACTGCGGTGATAACGGGCGCAAACCGAGGCATTGGCCGGTCGGTGGTGGAGACCTTCGCCGCGCAAGGATGTAATGTTTTAGCGTGTGTCCGCGTTATCAGGCCAGAAACTCTTTCCGACTTCGAGTCTCTGCAAGTCCGACACGGCGTGATCATCACGCCAATTCAGCTGGATTTAGCCGACGGCGACTCGATCAAGACCGCGGGGCGCGAGATCATCGGACAAGCTGGCTCGCTAGATATAATTGTAAATAACGCAGGTATTGCAAGCGGGGGGCTGTTTCAGATGTCTTCGGTGGCCGACATGCGAAAAGTCTTTGAAATCAACCTATTCTCCCAACTGCTATTGACACAAAGCTTGGTGCGCAAAATGGTCCGCCAGAAGTCCGGCTCAATTGTTAACATCGCCTCCACCGCAGCGCTTATTGCTGACCCGGGAACCTTGGCCTACGGCAGTAGTAAGGCTGCTTTGACGCGAGCCTCTGAAAGCATGGCAACTGAGTTGGGCGCTTTCAACATTCGGGTCAATACGATCTCTCCGGGGGTAACCCGCACCGAGATGTTCGATCAGATGACGGAATCGGCACGCAACAGCTTGATCAACCGCAGCGCTCTCAAGCGCGCAGCTGAGCCGCAGGAAGTTGCCAATGCCGCCCTGTTTCTTGCATCTGAACTCTCTGTCTTCATCACCGGACAAACCCTCCGCGTTGATGGGGGAATCATCTAAGGCACCACAATGGATCTTGATCGAATCAGTGATACGGCGCGTTTTATGCGCACGAAAATTCTCGAAGTTAGCCACCAGTGCAATCTTAGCGCGCATCTGGGGGGCGGGCTGTCCATGGTAGAGGTCATGGCAGCTCTGTATACAGGCACGATGCGGTTTCGGCCGGAAGATCCGCGGTGGGAAGATCGTGATCGTTTCATTCTGAGCAAAGGACACGGTGTGCTTGGCTATTTCACCGCATTGCTCGCGGCGGGATTCATTACAGAAGAAAAATTCGCCACCTTCCAGACCAACGAAAGCGATCTAATTGCTCACCCAGTAATGAATCTCGATCTTGGGGTCGAGTCGTCCAACGGTAGCTTGGGACACGGACTTTCGATGGCCATCGGTATCGCCCTAGCCGCAAAGAAAAGGGCCAAGGATTTCAAGACCTTTGTACTTTTGGGTGATGGTGAGTGCAACGAAGGGTCAGTTTGGGAGGCTGTGCTGTCTGCTGCACAGTTGCGGCTAGATAACCTCACCGCAATCGTTGATTACAACAAGCTGCAAAGCGATGGTGACAGTCGACAAATTCTCGATTTGGGCGACCTAGCAGGAAAGTTTTCTGCGTTTGGCTGGAATGTTTGCGAGATAGACGGCCACGATATTCCCGCTGTGGTAGCAGCACTTGAGCAGAAATTCGATCGCTTGGCACCCAAAGTTATCGTCGCCAATACGGTCAAAGGTAAAGGGATTTCCTTCATGGAAAACAACAACGAGTGGCATCACAATCGCCTAACAAAAGCCAATTACGATCTAGCGATGGCTGAATTGGGGCCTAAGAGTGCTTGAGATTACACCTGCCAATGCCCGCGCCTGGTCTCGCCTTGGTTCACGAGGTGTGTTTGGGCAAGCAATACTTTCCATCGGCGGGAGTCACCCTGATTTAATGGTTATGTCCGCTGATTTGGGTAACTCTTCTGGGTTGGATCGCTTCAAGGCTATGTACCCGGAAAAGTTCCTGAATATCGGTATTGCTGAGCAAAACTTGATCGGTGTTGCCGCTGGCTTAGCCAAGGAAGGCTACAACGTTTTTGCCACCAGTTTTGCCCCCTTTATTGCGATGCGCTCAAGTGAGCAGATTCGCATGAATCTTGGTTACATGGAGATGAACGTGAAGGCTGTTGCCATAGGCAGCGGTATTGTGATGGCCTTTCTCGGCAACTCGCACTATGGGATTGAGGACGCGGCTGTAATGAGAGCCATCCCCAGCCTTACCGTCGTTTGTCCAGCTGATTGCTCGGAAATTGTGAAGACCGTTAATGCCGCAGCAGACTATAAAGGGCCAATGTACATTCGATTGACTGGCGGCCCGAACAACCCGATCGTTTACAACGAAGAATATGAGTTCACCATTGGAAAGGCGATCAAGCTGCGAGAGGGAAACGACGTGACCTTTATCTCAAATGGTACGATGGTTTACGAGTCATTGGAAGCAGCAAAGATTCTGGAAACCGAAGGGATTTCAGCTGCAGTGATCAACATGCACACGTTGAAGCCCATCGATACTAGCGCCATCGACTTGGCTCTCAAAACCTCGAAAGCCATTGTGACCGTTGAGGAGCACTCAGTCATTGGGGGCCTAGGTGCAGCTGTTTCCCAGTACACAGCAAGATTAGCGCGAAGGCCTCCCCAGCTTACTCTGGGACTGCCTGACGCCTTCATTGACGCTGCAGAGTACCGATTCATGCTGACCCGAGAAGGTTTGGTTGGTCCGAAAATTGCGACTTCAACCGCGAATTTCTTTAGAGCGCTCTAGCGAAGGTCGTTGCCGAAACAACCCAATCCATCTCGTCGTGATCGACTAGTTGAAATTCACGGCTCACGAAGCAATACCGATCCGCACCTTCATGTATGAACTTGGCGTCCAGACCAACAACTAGGACGCCGAAGCAACAATTCTGCAAACGACCTCCTGCGTGTGCGCCTCAAGGCCGGGGTAAATCGGCAGGCAAAGAACCTGATCGGCAGCTTTTGACGCTATTGGAAGATTCGCAGGCTGTGCGCTATGCAATTCCCGGTACATCGGGAACTCTGTGATCAGCGGATAGAAATATCGGCGTGCGAAGATTTGATGAGCCTTGAGCCGGTCGTAGACCTTTTCTCGATCACGCCCTGGTCTTGGCTCGATAAGGATTGGAAAATACGAGTAGTTGCTCTTCGACCCGCTGCTAGGCAAACACGTCACCCCCTCAGCATCTCGCAAAAGCTCGCGATAACGTAGATCGATCGCTCGTCTAGCCGCAATTGCTGCATCCACATGTTTTAGCTGAACCAGCCCAAGCGCGGCATTGAATTCACTCATCTTGCCGTTGATACCTGCTGCGATCACAGTCGTCTCATCGACAAATCCAAAGTTCTTTAGCTGATCAATGCGCAGCTTCGTCTCTGCATCGGGGCTGACTATTGCGCCACCCTCAAAGGTGTTGAACACCTTGGTCGCATGAAAGCTGAGTACGGAAAGATCGCCGTGATTCAGGACGCTACCGCAGTGGCAGTTGACGCCGAATGCATGTGCGGCATCGTAGATGACACGCAAATTGTGCTTCTTCGCGATCGCATCGATTGCATCGACGTCGCACGGATTACCATAACAATGAACCGGCATGATCGCGGTTGTCTGAGGCGTGATCGCCGCCTCTATTTTGGCGGGATCTAGATTCAGTGTTGTTCGCTCAATATCAACAAACACGGGTCTGATTCCATTCCACAGCAGCGAGTGCGCGGTAGCAACGAACGAATAGGGGGTCGTAATGACCTCTCCCGATATTTTCAGGGCTTGCAGTGCGGTAATCAGGCCGATGGTCGCGTTGGTGAACAGCGAAATATGCTTCACCCCAAGGTACTCGCACAGCGCCGCCTCCAACTGCTGGTGGAACTTGCCGCCATTCGTCAGAACGCGGCTATCCCAAATCTCCCGCAGCAGTGGCGCAAGCTCATCGAAGGGCGGAAGTTCTGGCCTTGTAACAAAAATTTTATCCATATCGAAGTTTACTTTGTCCGCAGGATGGTGCCAAAGGCGCTTACACCCCATGGTTTGGAGCGCGCACTTGGCGCGAGGCATTTTTTTGCTAAATGAAGATAGGCCTTGCGTATAAGCCATTGTTTTGGTTATAATTTCGGGCTTTCCTGCAAATATTTCCCAAAATGGGCCGATTTGTAGGCGTTACCCATTTGCAATGGGCTCGTTTCCGATTCTCAATCGGATGATTCTCTAAACACTAGGAGTTAGCATGGTCGTAATCCGCATGTCTCGCGGTGGTTCCAAGAACCGCCCGTTCTACAACGTCGTTGTTGCAGATTCCCGCAATCGCCGTGATGGTCGCTTCATCGAGCGCCTCGGTTTCTACAATCCAACGGCCGCTGAATCCGAAGAAGGTTTCCGTATCGCCATGGACCGGCTCGTATTTTGGCAAGGTCAAGGCGCACAAGCTTCCGACGCTGTGATGAAGTTGGTCAAGCGTGGCAAGCAAGCCGCAGTTGCCAAGTAAGGTTCAAGCCACATCCCTTTCCGATGCCGATGCAGTCGTAATGGCGCGCATCGCCGCGCCATTCGGCATCAAGGGCTGGCTAAAGCTGCAAACGTTTACCGAGTACGCCGACAGCCTCGATCAATTTGATTCTTGGTTCGTGTCCTCTGCAAACGGCTGGCAAGAAATTGAGGTCGAGGACTTTGCGGTGAATGTGAAGTCGGTGGTCGCAAAGCTGAAGGGCATCGACGATCGAACCGCGGCGGAGAAGCTCGGCAAGCGCGATATTGCGGTGCCGCGTAGTTGGTTGGATCAACCGGAAAAAGACGAGTACTACTGGATCGACTTGATCGGCGCCAGCGTCGTCAATGAAGCAGGTGAAGTCCTCGGAACGATCGAAACACTGATGGAAACCGGTGCAAATGATGTGCTGGTTGTACGGTCAGGTAACAGCGCTGGAAGTACCGAAATTTTGATTCCGTTTGTCAGTGAGTATTTGGCGAACGTGGATCGGCAGAACAAAGTGGTCACCGTTCGTTGGGAACGCCACTGGCAGGAAAGTGAATCCAAGGATTCGAAGTAGCAAATCGGGAGTGTTGTGGTGAAACGATACGACGTAGTCACCCTGTTTCCAGAAATGTTTGATGCGATTGCCGATTCAGGGGTGACGCGCAGGGCGTTGGATGAAAACGTGTGGGAGCTGAAGTGTTGGAACCCGCGCGACTTTGTTGGCAATGTGCACAAAACCGTTGATGACCGGCCCTTTGGTGGTGGGCCGGGCATGGTGATGAAGCCGGAGCCGTTGCACCAGGCGATTACTGCGGCAAAACAACGCCAGCAGCAGTTTCAAGTTGTACCGAGAGTGATTTATCTCTCTCCACAGGCAAGACCATTGAAGGACGCCGACGTTAGGCGGCTTTCAGCAGAGGAAGGACTAATTTTTCTCTGTGGCAGATACGAAGGCATCGATGAGCGTGTTGTTGAAGCGCATGTCGATGAAGAAATTTCCATAGGCGATTACGTACTATCTGGCGGCGAATTAGCGGCGATGGTGGTGATCGATGCGATGGTAAGGTTGTTACCCGGTGTGTTAAATGACGGGGCATCAGCGGTGGAAGACTCATATTCACCAGCGCGGGACGGATTGCTGGACCATCCGCATTACACGCGTCCGGAAGTATGGGATTTCGTTGGAGAAGATTGTGTTGTACCCCCCGCATTACTGAGCGGGAACCACGCGGAAATCGCCAAATGGCGGCGGCGTGTGGCAATCGAAAGAACATGGAGGCGTCGCCCCGAGTTGTTAGCCGGGCTGACGTTGAGCAAAGAAGAGTTGCGATGGCTTGAGGAAATCAAACAATCGCACGAGCCTTAAGAGTTGCAGAAGCAAGTAGTACTAAAGCAGGCGCACAACAACGCAGATTTTGATTTTGTGATCGAGCGTTGCGCTGTGTGAGTAGGTCGATCGGAGTGGAGCCGCTTTCTACCCCCACCTCCATCACCATTGATAAACGAAAGGAAACAATATGAATTTGATTCAACAACTGGAACAAGAAGAAATCGCGCGCCTTGGCCGCAAGATCCCTGATTTCGCTCCGGGCGACACAGTGATCGTCAACGTAAACGTGATCGAAGGCGAGCGCAAACGTGTTCAGGCCTACGAAGGTGTGGTCATCGCCAAGCGTAACCGCGGCCTTAACTCCTCGTTCATCGTTCGCAAAATTTCGTCCGGCGAAGGTGTCGAGCGTACGTTTCAATCCTACGCACCTACTATCGCCTCAATCGAAGTAAAGCGTCGTGGTGACGTCCGTCGCGCCAAGCTCTACTACCTCCGCGATCGTTCCGGCAAATCGGCGCGTATCAAGGAAAAACTGGACTACGTGTCCACACAGACCAAAGGCGAGTGACCTTTGGTTATATAAAGTCAGCAAGAAAAACGGCGTCCAAGGGATGCCGTTTTTCTTTTAGTTCGTTTCAATCGCCACGAACCAGGTTGCTAGGAAATGATGCGAAATCCAAACGTCCTAAGTACCATCGTTCTAAATTGGAACCGTCTCGCAACGTTGCGAGTCACTGTTGAAAGTTATTTGGAAACGATTGAGGGCGAGTACGAACTTTTCATCGTCGACAATGCCAGCACCGACGGCTCTAGGGACTACCTAAAAGCCTTACAAGAGCAGGGGCGAGCGAGGGTTATTCTTCTCGAGGAAAATATCGGCGGTCTTGCCTACAATGAGGTGCTCCGCCTGACGTCCGGGAGCCTCATCCACCTGTCCGAGAATGATCAGCTGTTTCTACCCGGCTGGAGTGAGCACGTTAGAGACGCATTTAAACTTTTCCCCGACCTGGGTCAGCTGTCCTTGTTTGCAGATATCCCGACGGACTACGAAGGCTGGGGACCAAAACCATCAACGCGCATAAGGCTCAAAAACGGCAAGGTGTTGTATGAGGCCCAGTACAACCTTACAACATCCGCGATTGCGAGGGCAGAGCTCTTCTTCGAGCATGGCGTTCGTGTGACCAACTTGGAAGGACTTGACTATAAATTCCCTGCGGATGGCAAGCTCTCTGCCGACATTAAGGCAGCAGGATATTGGTGCGCGTGGTCTGACCACTACTACGTGCGTAATCTCGGGCACGAAGTCGCGGAGTACGAAGCGGACCCTGATTACTATCACGGAAACTACGCGAGCAAACCCTGGGTGGGAGTTGAAGGATGGCAGGAGCGCATTGCCTCGCAAAAGACACAACCGAAATTGACCAGAGCGTCTTTAGTTCATCCGAGCAGAACAGTCAGCCCTGAAAAGGCCCTGCATGCCGTTAGAGAAATCCCGTCTCGACTGTGGTCGAGGTTTGACTCAGTAACTGCGGAGAGCGAAGTCATTGACTTTATTTTTTCGTTAGTGCGCCTAATCAAGCCTGTGCGCGCGTTGGAAACGGGCACTTGGCTCGGCCTTACTGCGATTGCAATCGGCAAAGCAATGAAACAGAATGGCTTTGGTTATCTGACCTCAATAGAGATCGATCCCGAGGCGCAAGCGACTGCCGCCAAGAACATAGTCGACGCCGGCGTACACGAGCAGGTAACGTCTCATCACGCCTCGACTCTTGATTTCCCCTTTGAAGGCATTTTTGACTTTGCCTGCTTTGACACATCGATTGACATCCGACAGGCCGAGTTCGCGAGAATTTTTCCGAACCTAGCCCAAGGTGCTACGATAGTAATTCAGAATACGCGGCTAGGAGAGACTGGATCTAACCAAGTATTGAGCGAGATCATAAAGACGTTTGGCTTGGTTGGTACGGACCTCGAAACGCCTAGGGGACTTTGGCTCGGCAAGAAAACTTAGAGGCCCGCCCAAATCTTCATCGGCAAAGTTAAGCTACGAAGTCAGCTGAAGCCACACTCACAGCGCGCGCGCCACACTCAGCCAAAGCGGGATCGACAACATCCCAAAGAGTGTACTGATGGTGATGCCTTGTGCCACGATCGGCCCATCACCGCCCATCCGAACCGCAAGGATATAAGCAGACGTCGCGGTCGGCAGCGCACCAAACAACACCACCATATCAAAGTAGATTCCACTGACACCCAGCCACTTCGCCATACCGATTGCAACAAGCGGCATCGCTATCAGCTTAACTAGTGTGTTGTAGGTGATCAATGCGACGTTACTACCAACGTTGACCAATGTCAGCGCCGCGCCTACCGCGAGCAACCCGCACGCAAGAGAGGCTGCACCCATACGAGAAATCAGCATTTGCGCGACTTCCGGTAACGGTAAACCTGAGAGTGAATACAACACGCCGCCAACAGTCGCGATGATCAGCGGATTTTGTACAAGCTCCTTGAGAATCGAGGCCTCGGCGTGTTTGGCCAACATCCAGACCGAGGCGACATTACACAACGGCACAACGATGCCGATGACGATACCAAACGCGGCGATGCCTGCTTCACCATGCAATCGCCCGGCGATGGCCAAGCCAATATAGGAATTGAAACGAAAGGCGGTCTGAAAACTAGATGCGTAGGCCTTGTTGTCGCTCTTGACGATCCACTTCGCCGCGTAGGCAAACAGTATTCCGACCACCACAGTGGCGATTGCCGTCTTCAACGCGGGCGCTGCGGCGACAAAATCCAGTTTCTGTTTGGCGATGGAATTGAACAGGAGAGCCGGAAACAGCACGTAGTAAATGAGTTTTTCCAGCCCGCTCCAAAAATCTCGTCCCCAGTTAGTGATGCGATTGAGCGCATACCCAAACAGGATAAGTGCGAAATCGGGAATGAGCAGAATCGCCAGTGACATCCCAAAATTATAGGCGGCTGGCGTATCCGCCTACAGCATCCGACTATCGATGATTTTTCTTTTCGGCTGACACGGCAGGTTGGAGTAAATTGTTCACTTCGCAGATCAATTACTCCAATCGTGTCTTCTACCGCCTCGATGTTTGACCAAGCACGTGCTCTTGCCCCAGGCACGACAGCAGCAATTGTCATCGCAATCGCAGCACTGTTTCTGGCTGAACACTACGGCGCCTCGGCGATGTTGTTTGCACTACTGCTTGGGATGGCACTTAACTTTCTTGGGCAGGAAGGTCGCACTGTGGTCGGCGTGCAGTGGAGCGCATCAACACTTCTACGTATAGGTATCGCCCTCCTGGGCCTACGCATTACGGTGGCAGAAATATCACAGCTGGGCTGGCCGGTCACCGCGATGGTCGTTGTCGCTGTCGTACTGACGATTGGTGTCGGCGCCTTTCTTTCTAGGTTCACCACCGGCGCAAGAGATTTTGGTGTTCTCACCGGAGGTGCCGTCGCTATCTGTGGTGCATCAGCCGCATTGGCAATCTCCGCAGTGTTGCCGCGTCACGCCCACTCTGATCGCGACACCACCTTTACCGTCATAGGCGTAACAGCCCTGTCGACAATTGCCATGGTGATTTACCCGCTCGTTTCCCACGCGCTGGGTTTCAGCGACCATCACGCCGGCATCTTTCTCGGCGCCACCATCCACGACGTTGCACAAGTGATTGGGGCGGGTTATTCCGTGTCGCCCGAGGCTGGCGACACCGCAACAGTCGTCAAGCTGCTTCGTGTTGCGATGTTGCTGCCTGTCATTCTTGTATTGTCGATCATGTTGCGGCGCGGTCAAAATGGAGTTGCGGCTGCCGATACCGGCAAGCGACCACCGTTGTTGCCGTGGTTCGCGGTGGCCTTTGGCCTTTTGGTGTTGTTCAACAGCCTAGTTGTCATCCCCAAGGGAATCAGCGGCTTTTTCAGTGAGGTTTCGCGTTTTCTGTTGGTCACAGCGATTGCGGCGATCGGCATGAAAACACAACTAAAAGAACTCACGGTGCTCGGCTGGCGACCCGTCATTTTGATCGTCTCCGAGACTCTTTTTCTCGCCATACTTATCGTGTTGGTCCTGCAATGGGTACGCTGAGCCAAGCGGCGCTCGACAAATTTGATGCGCGTTTGATTGCCCCTTTTGGAACTATTGGCATCAATGCCGATGATCAGGCCGTGACCTCGGTTGTGTTTTTAGGCCCTGATGTCAGCGCGAAGGCACCGACGAAGAACACGTTGGCCCACTTGGCATGTGTGCAGCTAATGTCATACCTCAATAATCCGAAATTCGTCTTTGATTTGCCGGTACGGCTTACCGGTAGCAAACATCAGCTCGATGTCTGGCACGCGATGCAACAGATCACCGCTGGCAATACCATTACCTACGGTGTACTTGCCGAGGGAATTGGCTCGAACGCTCGGGCGGTGGGCACGGCCTGCGGAAAAAATCCGGTACCGATTGTAGTACCCTGCCATCGCATCGTTGCCGCTTCCGGGCTTGGTGGCTTCATGGGCGGCAAGCGAGAGGACCCGCTTGCGACCAAACGCTGGTTGCTGACGCACGAAGGCGCAGCAGCAGTTTCAACAATCAGTGGCAAGTCTGCTGGCAAGCTAGCCGGCACCCCGTCCTTGTTCTAACGACTTAGATGACCGATCGTTCCTACGATGTATTGATTGACCAATTTACCGACAGCCTCTGGCTGTCTGATGGATTGGCCAAAAACACCATCGAGAGTTATCGACGTGACCTCGTTCAACTAGACATTTGGCTGAGTAAACGTAGCGGCAAAGACACCACCTCGCTCACTACGCTTGATAGCACCGATTTGCAAGCCTATTTTGCGCATCGCATCGGAGTGGATCGCGCGAGTCCAAAAACCACCGCGCGGCTCACCTCAACACTCAAACGTTTCTATCAGTACCTGCTGCGCGAAAAATTGCTCGAAATCGACCCGAGCGCTGCAATCGACGCACCGAGGCTGCCTCGCGGGTTGCCCAAATCGCTATCAGAGACGGATGTGGAGTCCCTGCTTGCCGCACCCGATGTTGAAACCCCGCTTGGTCTTCGCGATCGAGCGATGCTGGAAACCCTCTATGCGGCTGGACTGCGAGTGACCGAATTGGTGGGGCTGCCGCTGGCACAGGTGAGCCTGAACCAGCAAGTGATCAGATTGATGGGAAAAGGTAGCAAAGAGCGCCTAGTGCCACTTGGCCAGGTCGCTGCGGAATGGTTAACCCGCTACATCAGCTCTGCGCGAAATCAAATTCTCGATGGCCGCACCTCAAACGATTTGTTCATCACCGTTCGCGGCACCACGATGTCGCGACAGATGTTCTGGAACATCATCAAACGTTATGCCATCAAGGCGGGCATTCAAGCGGCGATTTCCCCGCACGTACTGCGTCACGCGTTTGCCACACACTTGATCAATCACGGCGCGGATCTGCGGGTGGTGCAACTACTGCTCGGCCATGCTGACATCACCACCACACAGATTTACACCCACGTCGCTCGCGAACGCTTGAAGGCGATTCACGCCGAACATCATCCTCGCGGTTAATTGATCTCAATCCTTATCTATGAGCAAACACTCCGAAACACCGGCAACCATGATGCTGAAAGAACACGGCGTTAGTTACGGCGAACACATTTATGATTACGTTGAACACGGTGGCACTGGCGTTTCGTCGACTGCGTTAGGGGTGATCGAACATCATGTCGTGAAGACGCTGATATTCGAGGACGACAAACGTGCACCAATATGTGTGTTGATGCACGGTGATCGCAAAGTCTCAACCAAGGAACTGGCGAGGCAAATCGGCGCAAAGCGGGTCGCGCCCTGCAAGCCCGAGGACGCACACCGTCACTCGGGTTATCAGGTAGGCGGCTGTTCGCCATTCGGGCTGCGTAAACCCATGCCGGTTTACATGCAGAAATCCGTCCTGGACATCGATCGCATCTACATCAATGGTGGCAAGCGCGGCTTTCTCGTGTCGATGCCCCCCACCGAAGTCGTTCGAGTCATTAATCCGACGTTGGTCGATGCGGCGCTAATTGAATAGAAAGACGCTATAAGATTCGCGAAATCAGCGTGAACAACAGCGATATCAAAACGGTTGTTGTGATTGGCAAATAGATTTGCCGCCCTTTAAAGCGAAAGTGCAAATCGCCCGGCAATCGCCCAAGCCCCAGCTTGTTGAGTGTTGGCGCAAGCAGCCCGAGCAAGACCACACCGGCAACAATCACCAATATCCACTTCAGCACTCGTTAGCTCGATATCGTGTCATTTGTGCCGCGTGAGGGAGGATTCGATTTGGCCACGCTGGGATCATGACGCGAGCGCGCAATCGTGACACCGACCTTCTTCACCCCGCGCATATGCGCAATCTTTGCCACACTAATCTTGACCCACTCCGCATGAAAATCCGTAAACAGCACCTGAGTGATGTGCTCGGCTAACGCTTCCAGAAGTTTGAACTTGGTCTCGGCCAAATCACTCCGAACACGCTCGACTACCTTGCCATAGTCAATCGTGTCCCGAATCGAATCGCTGCTACCGGCGCGGTGTGTGTCGAGACCAATGTCCAGATCGAATTCAAGTGTCTGTGGGCGCTGCTGCTCCCATTCATAGACGCCAATCCAGGCATCAGCACGAAATTCGCGGATAAAAATGATGTCCATGTATTGGGTCGTGAGTGTGGGGCGCGCTAGCGTGTAATCCGCCGCCAGAAAATACTTCCCGGTGGCAGGCATGGTTGAATCCGTATTTGCACAGGACGATCTCGGATATTGCGCTGCCCAAGCATCGCCGCAAAGCTGCCCTATTGTAAAGTAGTGGCCTATGAATACCTTGATTGCCATCACCGCGGCGTACCTCATCGGCTCGCTTTCGTTCGCCGTCATCGTCAGCAAATTGATGGGGCTGCCGGATCCTCACTCATACGGATCAGGCAATCCGGGAGCGACTAATGTCCTGCGAACCGGCAAGAAGCTCGCGGCGCTGTTGACCCTCGTAGGCGATGCTGGAAAGGGCTGGTTTGCAGTGTGGTTGGCCCAGCGTCTTGCCGGCGATTTTGCGCTCAATGACGCTGCTCTCGCCGGCGTCACACTTGCGGTATTTCTGGGGCATTTGTTCCCGGTTTTTTTCCGCTTTCAAGGAGGAAAAGGTGTCGCGACCGCCGCCGGAATTCTGCTGGCCATCAATCTCTGGCTGGGCTTGGCAACCCTCGCAACGTGGCTGATCATTGCCGTCTTCTTCCGCTATTCCTCGTTCGCCGCGCTGGTGGCGTCGATATTCGCGCCCTTCTACACCGCGTATTTGTTTGGCTTCACCGCATACTTCCCAGCCGTGTTTGTGATGTGCCTCTTGTTGATTTGGCGACACCGCGAAAACATCACCAAGCTGATCAATGGGACCGAGTCGAAGTTGGGTAGCAAAAAAGCGTCAGACGCGACGTAAGGCGAATCGGAATGACAAACCGCCCTAT
Organism: Usitatibacteraceae bacterium; assembly: GCA_044346745.1. GTDB lineage: Bacteria > Pseudomonadota > Gammaproteobacteria > Burkholderiales > Usitatibacteraceae > UKL13-2. Next base: position 17,748 of record JBIIYQ010000014.1, read on the forward strand.
TGACGCGTGTTTTCAGGCGTTTTTGCTCCGAATCGCCCGTCCTTAAACGAGTTTTTTAATGCAGTACTCATTTATCGGCTACCCTATCCGTCCGCGAAACAAGGCGTTTTGTCGAGGTAAAAAGCAGCTTATCGCGTACATGCAAAAAGGCTCGGGAAACACTTGCGCTACGCCGTGAACGTCCATAGACTCCCTTGCCTATCAGCGCGCCACGGATGAGCGCGATTTCCATTTTAACTTTGGGGATTTTCATGATCAGTTGCATCTCTTTTCGTAAAGCCGCCTTTATCGCAGCGACAATAGCGTACGTCTTTGCTGCGCCGGTTTCGGCGCAATCAAAAACTGAGGCGTCCGCCGAACTCTCAATTGAAGATATCTGGCGCCAGCCAAATCTCGCAAACATAACGCTATCTCGTGATGGAAAGCAGATGGCAGCAACGGTTCCCTTCAAAGGCAGAATGAACCTTGCTGTGATCGAGCTGGATAGCCGTAAGGCAACGGCGCTGACTAGCTTCACCGACTTCGACGTAGTTAGTGTGCGCTGGATTGGAAACAACAGACTTCTTTACTCCCTAGGCCAGTTCAATTCGCCGACTGGGCCGGGACAATTCGATGGTGGTGGCCTCTTTATTATTGATCAAGACGGCAAAAACTTTAGACGCCTTTCACAAACGGTTCGCGAGACGCGGGCCAAGAACGAATACGTCTACAGAGGGCTCGATTTTTACCGATTAATCCCGAACAACGTAGACGAGATTATCGCTAGCGGCAACATGGTGAGCGCCGATTCGGTTGACTTGTTTCGGCTGAATCTCAACACTGGCAAATACACACTGCTCACCCGTGGCCGCCCCGCTGACCTGACGAGTAGATGGATCACCGATAGCAAACTTGTCCCCCGAGTAGTTTCTGCGTCGATTCGCGATACGCTGACTACCGTCGTGTACTACAGGAAGGATGAGGACTCGCCTTGGTATGAAATTACGAGGTATGAGGCAAACAAAGGGACTAAGATTATCCCGCTGGCGATAGAAGCGAACAATAAAACACTCCAAGTCGCCAGCAACGTCGGACGTGACACGATGGGTGTTTTCAAATTTGATCCCGAGACCAAAACGCTCGGTGAGTTGATTGCCGCTCACCCCCGTTACGACATGGGTGCCGCCGTAGACGGAAGTGGTGTCCCCGGCGTCGTCACTGACTTTAATGAAGATAACAAGTTGCTGGGTTACTCCGTTCAAGCTGCGAAGCCGGAAATTGTGTGGCTAGACGAGAAGTATGCTTCGGTGCAGCGCAGTCTAGATGCCTCGCTCCCTGATCGCATTAATCGCTTCCGAAGAACGCCTGACGGCAAGCGCATGATTGTCACGTCCTACTCAGATTTGCTACCAGCGCGATGGTATCTCTTTGACCAAGACGCAAAGACCCTTGAAGAAATCGGATCGGCGAGACCATGGCTGGTCGGCAAGCTCACTGAACAACGACCGTTTGTGTACAAGACCCGCGACGGACTGGAAATCGATGGTTACTACTTTTTGCCGAAAAACTACAAGCCTGGCACGAAGCTACCAACCATCGTGCACATTCACGGTGGCCCATTTGCACGCGCCGACACCTGGGGAAGCGGGTTCGGTACGATTGAAGGGCAGTTGTTTGCCTCACGTGGATATGCTGTGATCGTGCCAAACTTTCGCGTGACGCCGGGACTTGGTAGCAAAGTCTATTACGCGGGCTTTGGTAGCTACGGTCGAGAAATGTCCAATGACCACGAGGACGCTCTCAAGTGGGGCGTTGAGCAAGGCTTTGTGGATTCCTCGCGCGTTTGTATGTCGGGCGCGAGTTATGGTGGCTACGCCGCGCTTCAAGCGTTGGTTCGCAACGATAGTCTGTGGAAGTGTGCTATCGCGGGGCTAGCGGTGACAGACTTGAAGTATCAACTCACATCCCGCGATGTTGACTTCGTGGAAAATGTGGCTTCTGTGAATTACTGGAAGTCGGTTCTGGGCGAGACCAACCTGGATTCGCAGTTGACCAAGGATATTTCCCCAGTGTTCAATGCAGCAAAAATCAAAAAGCCAGTGTTTCTATACGCAGGGAAGGACGATATTCGCGTGCCTATCGCGCAGATAATGCGAATGGCTCGGGAGCTTGAGCGCGTCGGCAATGCCCCCAAAGGGTTCGTCATCAAAGAACAGGAAGGGCATGGGTTTGGAAAGCTTGAAAACAACGTAGATCTCTATACGCAAGTTCTGGCATTTTTGAAAGAGAACCTGGAAAAGTAAGTCTTCCATCTAGCCTCTACAACCATCTTCTTGGTCCTACAACAATCGGCCAAGTCCTGTGCAGGTGGTTGTGCACAATGATGGGCGGCCTTGTGGCCGCCCTTGCTGTTTGTAGTGGGCTATTTGTCTTTGGCTATTTCTCAGCAAGCACGACATTGTGTAAGGCAACCTAACATAAACACTATTACCGGTTCCGCGTTATACAGATGGGTACCTCTCGCGGCCCTACGAGAGGCCACACAAGTCGAGAAGCTTCAAACTGGCAAGGCGATCAAACTCAAGTTATAGCGGCTGCTTGTGCGGAAGTGTTTTGTCGTCTGGCAGTAGTTCTGATTGCCCTGCGATCAGCTGCATGAAACGCAACTGCGCGTAGAAAACAAAGTTGCGAATAGTAGGGGCGCTAGCGGCACCTGTACTGCCGATTGATATCTGCCATGTTGAATCTGGCGTCAATCGACCATGCGTTTCGTGCACGACGAACAGCGGCACTGGCGCACGGTCTGATATCGGGGGACTTGGTTTGTCGCCGATAAAGACACCACCCGCGATTCGAGGCAGCCTCAGAAGACTCACAAAGGTCTGCAGATCATCCGATGGCGACGCCTGCAAGATGACTCTGTCTGCGTTGAGCATCGCCTGTTCGCCGAGGCGATCGATCAGCGCCGACATGTTTGAGTGAGTCGTTCCAGTAACGCCGGGGTAACAAACGGCGATGCCGAGTTCATTCAATAAGAAATGATACCTGCCGATAAAACCACGAGGAGAATCCATTGCGTTAGTCGCTGGGAGGACAACAAGAACCGGACGACGGTCGGGAAAGCGCGTCGGATCCGGCAAATACAGATCCGCTTTGGCGGAGCGATTTTCATCAATCTTCCAGCTCAGGGGCGACGGCTCAACAAACTCAAACGCGTTGAGTCCGGGTACGGCACCGTTAGTCCAGCGCACCAGTTTGGTTGTCTCAATATCGTAGACAAACAGGTCTTGCGGCGCACGGCTTGAGGCAAGGCCAAAACCCAACTGAAAACCCGCGCTGGTCTTTACGGGCGCTCCGGTTGCAGGCTGATTTACGTCGTCTCCCGGGCTACGGATTGGCATCCAGTGAATTCCCGTGATCTCGCCGGGCAGTAGTGCAGGCCTCAACAACTCTTTGCGGGAAACAAGGTCGAAGAAGCGCAGGACTGACGAGCCATTCTCAGTGGCATTGACCGCAATTCGTTTCGCCGCGGCCGAAATGGCAAACTCGACCACGTCTGCGCTTGGGCTAGTCGTCACAACGGATTCAGCGCCGGTGCCTAAATCGAGATGGATCAATTGCCTTGGCTTAGGCGCGCGTCTTGCGGTAAGCCACAAGCCACTGCCATCTGATGAAAACCGCGGGGCTCCGTATCGAGTTGGTGGTGCCGCTTGCGTAATTCTTCTGCGCTTTGTCGTTTCCATCTCGTGGATCCATACATGGTCAGCGTCCGCCCCTTCCTGCACGTACACAAGCGTTTTTCCATCGGGCGAGAACTGTGTATCGCGCCACTTGCCGGGCTCCGCTGACGTGATCAGCTTCATGCGATCCGGTAGCTGCGGATCACCGATGTATATCTTGCTGTGCGACGTAGAAGTGGTGAAAACAACCCTGTCACCAGAGGTATTCCAAGCACCCATCCCCGCCGATTCGCCGGCAGGCGAAATGCGTGACAACTTTCGACTCGGTATCTCCAAAAGCGAGAGCGTCGATTCACCACCGGCGGCGATTGTTCTGACCAACACCTTGTAGCCGTGCACCGGGTGAAATCTCGCTTCCACAACTCGATCCCCCTGCGCGATCAAGAGTTCAGACGTCGCGCCTGAACCTGCCACAAGGTGTAGTTGCTCGGTTCCCGACGGTTGTGCGGCTGCCAGGATGAGCGCGGCGGAAGTTTTTGGATGCCAATCAAGCAGTGTCGACGATTTGAACCTTGTGTACGGTTCAGCACGTTGCACTAGTGATAGCGGAATAGGCAGCACTCCGGCCAGATGAACACCAGCGGGCACAGGCAGTGTGGCTTCTGCTGTTGCGGCCAGCGGGTAGAACAATACACAAAGTGAAATCGCGCGGGCAAGCAACGAGAGACCCCGGCGCATCAAGTACGCTTGATTTGTGACGCCGACCCCTGAATGATTGGCCGCGAAGGGTCAGCAATCCATTCGCTCCACGACCCCGCGTACAAACGAGACCCGGTGAGACCTGCGTACTCCATGGCAAAAATATTTGCGCATGCCGTTACACCAGAACCACATTGATGCACGACTTCACTTCCTGCCTCAACGAGGTTGGCAAACGCATGGCGCAACACTTCAGGCGATTTCATGGTGAGATCCGCATTCAGGTTTTCCTTGTAGAAACGATTCGCGGCACCCGGAATATGTCCGGCGACCGGATCAATCGGTTCAACATCCCCGCGATAACGTTCCGGTGCGCGGGCATCAATGAGTGTGAGGCCGGGTTTGTTGATTCGCGGCACAAGCTCGTCAACACTCACGACCATCAGCGCGTCGGCATGTCCAGTGAATGGTGCCGGGCGCGGCTGCGGTACGGTGATTTCAAGCTGGTAGCCAGAGGCGAGCCAATTCTGCACACCGCCATCAAGCAGCGAGGCATTGCGCAACCCCACCCAACGACACAGCCACCATAAACGCGCGGCGAACTGGCCACCGACATCATCATAGGCGACCACCGTGGAGCGCTCGGTCACGCCGTGCCGCGCCAAAAATGCGCTGACCTGCGCGGGAGAGGGCAGCGGGTGCCGTCCGTTTACGCCGCTCTTTTCACCAGACAAGTCGGTATCAAGGTTCGCAAAAAACGCACCGGGGATGTGTCCCTCTCGGTACATTCTTTCGCCCTTACCCGCATTCATCAGGTCATGCCGACAATCAAACACAACCCAGTCAGGGTCGTTTGCATGCGCTGCAAGAGCTTTCGGTGAGACCAACATCGCAATGTCTCCAATCAGTGGGAAGCAAGATTATCGAGCTAATCTTCTTCTGCCGGAAGTGTGGGTCTACCCTTTACGGAGGCTGGCTTTTCGCTTGCAAACTTCGCCATCAGGCCACTCGCGACGATAGTCGCCATGCCAATCCAAGCCATTGGTGGAAGCTTTTCATTAAAAAACACTAAGCCAAAAATCGCGGCGAAGATGACAGTGGAATAGGCAAACGCACCAACTACCAACGTGTTGCCGCTGTGATAGGCCCGCGTCATTGCCAGTTGCGCGATGGTTGCTGCCACACCCAAACCAAGCAGCGGCCAGATGTTGGCGGCGTCGACCGGATGGAACTCGCCCTGCCAGATGGTTTGTACCAATGCCGAGCCAACAAATCCGGCCAAACCAAAATAGAACACCACCCGCCATTCAGGCTCTCCCGCTTCGCCTAACTTCTTCACATTCACATACGCACAGGCCGCAAAGAAACCAGAGGCAAGCCCGATCAAACCGGCATGGAGGTTATTGTCCGAAAACGTCGGTTGCAGTAGCAGCGCCACGCCAACAAAGCCGAGCACAATGGCCGCTACCAGCATCGGTCGGAAGCGTTCACCCAGCAATAATGTAGAGAGCACCGTCAACCACAACGGCGAGGTGTAGTTCAGTGTGATGGCGGTTGCAAGCGGGAGCTGGGTCATCGCATAGAAATAACCGACAAGCGATATGGTGCCGGTTGTACCGCGCCAGAAGTGCCCCTTCCAAAACTGTGTCGCCATCGACTGCCGCCGGAGCAAGACGACTGCACCAATCACAGTCAGCGCGACCAAAGAACGGTACATGGACAACTCAGCGCCGGAGAACTGTGTACCAAGCAGTTTTGCGAACGCGCCCATCGTGGCGAACAGAGCGCCAGCCACTAACATCCATGATGAAGTCATCGGTTCCCTCGGCTGGCGCTACTTGTCCGCCTTCGCGGTCGCATCCCCGCGTCGCAGGGCCCCGGCTCCGCGCTACGTCGTCCACCAGCTACCAACATCCATGATGAGGTCATCGGTTCCCTCGGCTGGCGCTATGTCGTCCACCAGCTACTAACATCCATGATGAGGTCATGGCGAGTAAACGAAATCGCGCGAATCGCGCGATTTCAAATTCATTTAGCGCTCAATTCGCGCCGCACAAACTCGTGAAAGTGCACCATGCCGTCTTCATAGGGAGTTTGGTAGGGACCCTGTTCGTCGCGCCCCTCTTGCCATAACAATCTGCGGCCGTCATTCATACGTTGGCAAATTTCTTCGTCTTCGATGGCTGTCTCAGCGTATGCCTTTTGTTCCGCCTCAACAAACTCACGCTCAAAAAGCGCGATCTCCTCGGGGTAATAGAACTCGACAATGTTTTTACACTTGTCAGGACCATCGGGAAGAATTGTGGATACCACCAATACGTGCGGGTACCACTCGACCATGACGTTAGGATAAATAGTCAGCCAAATTGCGCCGTAAGGTGGTGTTTCACCATTGCGATACTGCAGCACCATGTCGTGCCATTTTTTATAAGTTTCCGACCCGGCGCGCTTCAGTTGGTTTTTTACACCAACCACCTGCACGCTGTACCAGTCGCCGTAATCCCACTCCAAAGAGTCACAGTCGACGAATCCCCCAAGCCCAGGATGAAACGGCACGACGTGATAGTCCTCAAGATAAACCTCAATGAAGGTTTTCCAGTTGAAGCTGTAGTGTGTGACCTGAGCTTTGTCGAACATGAAGCCGGAGAAATCGAGATCTTTCGCCCATTTGATCTTTGCGAGATCGTCGACGATCGGGTTCGGCCCTTCGAATAACAACCCATTCCAGCGAGATAGCGGCTTGCGCGGTAGGTGGAGGCAGGGTTGCTCAGCGAAATGCGGCGCGCCAAGAAAGTCGCCCTTGTTGTCGTAGGTCCAGCGGTGCAACGGGCAGACGATGTTGCCGGAGGCCAATTGGCCGGCGCCCTTAAGCATGACCGCCTGACGATGGCGACATATGTTGGAGATCATTTCGACCGACTGGCCATTGTTCACCAGCGACCAAGCACCGCCGGTGGCATCAAGCGCCCGGAAGTCATTTTGATTCGGCACCATTAACTCGTGCCCGACATACACAGGGCCGTGCTTAAACATGGTGTCTAGCTCGCGCTGATGGATCGCGCTATCGAAATACCAGCTGATCGGCAGCTGTGCCGTAGGCACAAAGGGCTTCGAGAGCTCGCGCTCGCCCATAAGTTTGGACATAGTCCTTACCTCCAATTAACACGCGCGTAGCTTCAAACTGCCGCGCATCAACCAAAGTAAAAACAACACCCGGGCGATCGAGAAACTAGCTTTTAACTCTGCTTGCTCCGTCCCGACATAGCTCAATTAGTGCGCAAAAAACTTGCTGTTTGCGCTTTAAAAGAGGGATGATGATTTTGCCCAAATTCGTCCCCGAGTGCAACTTGAATTACCGTTCCGGCGGGTGCCAACGCCCACCGAAGACGCCTCATGCCCACCGGACGCGTCTGGTCATAACTGACTTGCTGCGCCAACGAGCATCATGACGGCACCCCGTGTAAAATTTAGGGCGCTTCTTCCAATGGACAATCTGGACACCTCACGGTGTCTTTCGGCTCCCCAAAAATTGGCCCAAAATGCCTAAATCGATCGAAAAAGAACCAAAAAGCTTCGAGGCTGCAACCGCAGAGCTCGACGCGCTGGTTGAGAAAATGGAAGCAGGACAGCTCCCTCTTGAAGAATCCCTCGCAGCCTATCAGCGCGGTACCGAGCTATTGCGCTACTGCGAACGCGTCTTGGCTGACGCCGAACAGCGTATTCAGGTCTTGACGCCCGCCGCAGATGGCACGGCCTCGCTAAAGGACCTTGCCGAGTAATGTCGGAAAAAGTAGGACGTAAGCTGCTAAATGACGCCATTTGATGACTGGGCCCGGGACACCGCCGGGCAGATGGAGAAAACGCTCGCAGATCTTCTGCCGAGCGCGGACACGCCGCCGACCCGTTTACACGACGCCATGCGTTATGCGACGCTCGGAGGCGGGAAACGTGTCCGCCCGATGTTGGCTTTCGCTTCCGCCGATGTATCGGCCGCACCTACGGCGCGGGTCAAGATCGTTGCGGCCGCCGTGGAAATGATCCACGCTTATTCACTGATCCACGATGATTTGCCCTGTATGGATGACGACGTGTTGCGCCGGGGTCGCCCAACGTGTCACATCGAATTTGATGAAGCCACCGCACTCCTTGCCGGAGATGCCCTACAGGCAATGGCTTTTCAAATTGTGAGCGCACACTCTCTGACAGACGATCCGGCAAACCAAATCGACCTGATACGGCTCTTTGCGGAAGCCTGCGGGTCACGCGGTATGGCCGGTGGCCAGGCGATTGACCTCGCGAGCGTGGATCAGGCAATCACGCTGCCCGAGCTTGAACACATGCATATGCTCAAGACCGGCGCCTTGATTCGCGCTTCTGTGATGATGGGCGCACTTTGCGGACGAGATCTAAGCGCGACGGAACGTCAGAAACTCGATCACTATGCCAAGTGTGTTGGGCTGGCTTTTCAGGTGGTGGACGACATTTTGGATTGCGAGTCTAATACGGAGAAACTCGGCAAGACTGCCGGCAAGGATCAGGACGCGAACAAACCGACTTACGTGAGTCTGCTGGGCCTAAATCCTGCAAAGCAGTTTGCTGACGAGTTGTTGCAGGACGCTCACCAAAGTCTTCAGAGTTTCGGCGGTTCCGCAAAACGACTGCACGAGTTGGCCGATTTCATCGTTCGGCGAGATTATTAGAAAGCCCAAGTATGGCAAGCCACGCCTTATCACCGTCAAACCAGTATCCGCTGCTTGAAACCATCAATGACCCCAGCGATCTCCGCAAGTTGGACCGTCGAGATCTGGGGCAATTGTCGAACGAGCTGCGCAATTTCATCCTCAACTCCGTGTCAACAACGGGTGGCCATCTTTCGTCGAATCTCGGCACAGTTGAACTCACCATCGCCCTGCATTACGTCTTCAATACACCGGAAGATCGTTTGGTCTGGGATGTCGGTCACCAGACCTATGGGCACAAAATTCTGACTGGTCGACGCACATCGATGTCAAAGCTGCGTCAAAAGGGCGGCATCGCCGGTTTCCCGCGTCGCGAAGAGTCCCCATACGACACCTTCGGAACAGCCCACTCCTCGACATCCATCTCTGCGGCGATCGGCATGGCAGTGGCTGCTCGAACCGCCGGCATCAAACGTCACGCGATTGCGATCATCGGCGATGGTGCAATCACCGCAGGCATGGCGTTCGAAGCGATGAACAATATCGGAAAAGAGAATGTGATCGTGATCCTGAACGATAACGATATGTCTATCTCGGAATCGATTGGCGCGCTGAATAACTATTTCGCCAAGCTGATGTCGGGTCGTTTCTACGCCGCCACCAAGAAGACCGCTGAAAAAGCGTTGCAATACACTCCAACGTTCAAAGAAATCGCCAAGAAGCTGGAAGAACACGCCAAAGGCATGATCATTCCTTCAACGATGTTTGAAGAGTTTGGCTTTAACTACACCGGTCCGATTGATGGCCACAATGTTGAAGTGCTGCTCGACACGCTAAACAACATCAAACAACTAGATGGCCCGCAGTTCTTGCATGTGGTCACACGCAAGGGGCAGGGTTACAAGCTTGCCGAGGAGGATCCGATCAACTATCACGGTCCGTCGAAGTTTGACCCAACGATTGGCCTAGTAAAGGCGGCCCCAGCGCCGGACGCCAAGCCAAAACCCAGCTACACGCAAGTATTCGGCGATTGGCTTTGTGATGTGGCTCGTGTTGAGCCAACACTGATTGGCATCACGCCAGCGATGCGTGAAGGCTCGGGACTGGTCAGATTTTCCCAAGAATTCCCCGACCGATATTTTGATACCGCTATCGCCGAGCAACATGCGGTCACCTTTGCAGCAGGACTTGCCGCCGATGGCATGCGCCCCGTGCTAGCCATCTACTCGACCTTCCTGCAGCGCGGTTACGATCAGCTGATCCACGACGTCGCACTACAAAACCTGCCGGTTGTTTTTGCGCTGGATCGCGGCGGCCTCGTTGGCGCGGATGGACCAACCCATCACGGCGCATTTGACCTGTCCTACCTTCGCTGTATTCCGAACATGGTAGTGATGGCACCGGCGGACGAAAACGAATGCCGCCAGATGCTGACTACCGGCGTGCGTCTCAACCAGCCATCCGCAATTCGGTACCCGCGTGGTGCCGGCCCCGGCGTGGCAATCGACAAGACGCTGACCACACTTCCGGTCGGTAAAGGCGTGGTTGTTCGTGAGGCAAAAGGCTACGCTGTCGGAACACAAAAAGTACGTGTTGCGATTCTTGCCTTTGGCTCCATGGTGAAGCCGTCGACCGACGCCGCAGAAGAACTTAACGCCACCGTGGCCAATATGCGTTTTGTCAAACCACTCGACGATGAACTTGTGTTCAAACTCGCCACCACCCACGATCTGATCGTGACAGTCGAAGAGAATGTGGTGATGGGCGGGGCGGGCAGCGCAGTTGCCGAATCACTTTCGGCGCAGAACTTAACGCTGCCGGTGTTGCATCTCGGACTACCAGATCACTTTGTTGAACACGGTGACCCTGGCGTGCTGTTGGCGGACTGCGGGTTGACGCGCGACGGTATCGCTACAAGCGTAAAGAAATGGCTCGCCGAAACCCGCTCCACTTCAAACGCCACACGTGTTGCTGGATAACCCGCTGCCAAACAGATACCCAACGCTCTTCACAAATGCCATGAGAACCCAACACTTTCTCGTCACGTTACCGTTGCTTCTTGCGGGTTGCTCTTTTTCTGCGATTGCACAAGATACAAAAGCACCAGACAGGGCCAGCGCCGCTATCGTACCCAAACATAACTGCGTTCGGCCCGATGCACCCGGCAAATTCGAGAGTGATGGGCAGCAAAAATTGTTTGTCAAACAAATGGACGGCTATCGCGACTGCCTGATGTCCTTTCGCAACGACATGAACAAATTGGCGCAAGCGCATATCGACGCGGCAAACGCGGCCATCGACGAGTTCAACAGCTTTGTGAACATGATCAATAAGAAGTAATGCTACTCGTCGAGGCGCGTCAAGAATAGTCGCTCATGGATCGGCTTTTTTATTGCACGACCGACTTGTCTTGCCCAAACAAGACTTTCTTTTGTTCATCCGTCATCGCTGGCGGCGGCGTTGGGTTGATTTCTTTCGCCCTCGCATATGCGCGCACGGTGGCGGGGCGCACTTTGATCGTAGCATGCCACCGGGCAAGATGCGGAAAGTCTTGCATATCTAGGCCCTGGCGCTCAGCAATAATCCATGGATAGGCCGCCATATCGGCGATGGTGTATTGCTTGCCGGTAATGAAAGCGCGGTCGGCTAACCGCTTGTTCAACACCCCGTAAAGTCGCGAGGTCTCCTTTACGTAGCGCTCGATCGCGTAAGGAATCTTCTCTGGCGCGTAGTGTGCAAAGTGATGATTTTGACCGGCCATCGGACCAAGCCCACCCATTTGCCACATGAGCCACTCGACAGTTTCCACCTGGCCGCGCAGACCCTTGGGCAAAAACTTTCCGGTTTTTCCCGCGAGATAAAGCAGGATCGCGCCGGATTCAAATACGCTGATCGGTTTCTTTCCGTCGGTAGGCGCATGATCAATGATGGCGGGCATGCGATTATTCGGTGCAATCTTCAAAAAATCTGGCTTAAATTGCTCACCCGTCCCGATGTTCACACCGATCAGTTTGTACGGCAGTTTTGCTTCTTCCAAAAACATTGTGATTTTGTGGCCGTTGGGGGTGGGCCAGTAATATAGGTCGTACATTTTCGTCTCCATTGTTGTGCGTTAACGCTAGCCTACTGCGCGGCCCAATCTCTGCGTTGCTCGCTTGCCCGGCTCGTCGCTGTATTACACATACTATCTCCTCGCGGGCTGTGCTAGCGCCTTGACCTTGGGCCGCTCGTCACGGCTATCGTTCACGCTCGATGTTTAGCGACCGAGCGATGTTTTTTTGACGCCGAGCGCGGGCTGACAAATCCCGTGCGAGTCGCCAAGCCGCGCAGAAAGAGAGGGGGCCGTCCGCTGCGAATGTTTGAGGGCGAGCACCAATGCTACTAAGGATACAGCTTAGACCACGAGCCCGAGTTTTCGCAGCGGCCTTCTCTTTCGAGCGGCACAGGGAACCCGCGCAGCGGGCGACGAACCTGGGGCCGCCTTCTTTTGGTTACTTTTCTTGGCGGAGCAAGAAAAGTGACTTGCTGTCGGGCAACCCCCGACCTACCTGAGACCCCAACGGAAATGCTTAACAGTTTCAGATCGACTATCTTCCGAACGCATTCACCGCACCGCGTTTGTATTGATCGGGCCATTCAACCGCAACACCGAGTTCGGTCGCCGCGCGCAGCGGCCAATAGGGATCTCTTAACAATACGCGCGCCAAGAACACACAGTCGGCATCACCATCCGCCACAATTTGCTCGGCCTGCACCGCCTCGGTAATCAAACCGACCGCGCCAGTTGCAATATCGGCCTCGTGACGAATCGCACGCGCAAACGGTACTTGATACCCCGGACGAACGGTCATCTGTGCATCTGCCGCCGCGCCACCTGACGACACGTCGATCAGATCAATGCCGAGTCGCTTCGATTCTTTCGCAAAGACAATCGATTGGGCCACATCCCAACCACCCTCTTTCCAATCTGTCGCCGAGATTCGAGTAAACACAGGCAAGGATCTTGGCCAAACCTCTCGCACTGCAGCCGACATCTCCAAGACAAAGCGCATGCGGTTCTCCAGCGAGCCGCCATATTGATCGGTACGCGCATTCGACAGGGGTGACAAAAACTGGTGTGCAAGATAACCATGCGCCGCGTGGATTTCAGCCACTTGGAAACCCGCGTCTAATGATCGCTTGGCCGCAACCGCAAATGCATCGACCATGGCGCGGACTTCCGCAACTGACATCTCGTGCGGCTGCGGATATGTCTCAGAAAACGCGTTGGCGCTGGGGCCAACCACCTGCCATCCGCCCTGCGCAACGTCAACCTTACCCCGTCCGCGCCAAGGCGCGAAGGTCGATGCCTTTCGGCCTGCATGTGCGAGCTGGATCGCGGGAACTGCGCCGTGGTTAGAAATAAACGCCGCAATTGGTTTCCACGCGTCTTTCTGCGCATCACTCCAGATACCGGCATCTTCGGGCGATATGCGACCCTCCGGCGTCACCGACGCCGCCTCGGTCATCACCAGCGCGGCACCACCGATGGCACGTGTGCCCAGATACACCAAATGCCATTCGTTTGGCATGCCGTCGACGCACGAATACTGGCACATGGGAGAAACAAACACGCGGTTCTTGAATGTAAGCTCGCGAAGTGTAAAGGACGAAAACAGTTGTGACATAACCCCATCCAACAATGCATTTGCAATAGCGGCAGATTGCAAGACAGCGAACCGACAGATGCTTGATATGTTGGGATAATAAGGCTAATCCCTACAACCCTGAGGCATAAGCGTTTTGACAAAAGCATGGATTTCGGCGGAACAATGGCGCGAAAGCGGCGAGTACTTTTCCCACCGCAGCCATCGCATTTTCTATCGTCGCTCTCGCCCCGATAGTGCAGGCCAATCTGCGGATACCTCACCCGCAAACAGACCCACGCTGCTTCTTCTTCACGGCTTCCCAACCTCGTCTTGGGATTGGTCGCCGTTATGGGAAAACCTGACACCACACTTTCACGTCATCGCACCTGATCTATTGGGTTATGGCTTTTCGGCAAAACCCGTGGACTACGAATACAGCATTCTCAACCAGGCTGATCTTTGTGAAGCGTTGCTGACAAGGCTTGGCGTGTGTGAATTCCATATCCTCGCGCATGACTACGGCGATACTGTTGCACAAGAGCTGCTGGCTCGGGCGCATGACAGTTCTGCGGCAAGCGCGCTAAAAAGTGTCTGTTTCTTGAATGGCGGGCTTTTCCCTGAGACCCACCGCGCCAGACTGGCGCAGCGCCTGCTCCTGTCGCCGCTCGGCAGCATCTTCGCCAAACAAATGGATATCACCCGCTTTGCCAACAACATGACGTCGGTGTTTGGCGCGGGGACGCCTCCTTCGCGCGCCGAGCTTGAGGCCATGTGGTCGATGATTATCGAAAACGACGGCGCGCGCGTCATGCCAAAGCTGATTGGCTACATGACGGAGCGCAAACACTACCGGCTGCGCTGGGTAGGCGCGATGACCAATGCATGTAACGACAATATTCCACTGCGCCTAATCAACGGCGCTGACGACCCCGTGTCTGGTCGACACATGGCGAAACGCTATGCCGATCTAGTACCGGCTGCGGACGTCATGTTACTCAATGGCATCGGTCACTATCCCCAGATTGAAGCCCCGCAGGAAGTCTTGCGTGGGTTTCTCGGGTTTCACGACACACGCGTGATGAAACATCTTTCGTGATGAGATCGCTCGATATTCAAGCGGGTCGTAAAGCAATTGAACACATCCGCCAGCACGGCCTGAATCCACAGGACATCACAATTGTGCCCGGTGCGGCGGGTGGGCCTAAAGGACTTGGGCTGGCCAAGCTCGATGAGTGGCTATTTGCTGAATGGTTGCCACAGGGTTTTGAGAAACGCACCACGCCGATTGACCTTATCGGTGCCTCAATCGGTGCCTGGCGATTCGGTGCCGTTTGCCGTGGCATGCGGGATGGAAAATTCTCGGCCGATGAGACTCGAACGGCACTTGCCGCGTTTGCCACTGCTTACAGCCAGCAAAAATATCCTCGCAAAGTCACTGCCGCCTACATTACTGCCTATGCCCGCGATCTCATCAACAACTTGTTTGAGGGTCATGTTGGCGATGTGCTCACACATCCACATTACCGACTGCATGTGCTCGCGGTGCGGGGCAAAAACATCCTTGCACGTGAACAGCGCGGACGCACACACGCTGGTTATGCGCTGGCGGCGCTGGCAAACGCGGTCGGAAGAAAACATTTGCGGCACTTTCTTGATCGCACCTGGTTTTACGCCGGAGACGATTCCACGCCGCTCTTTGCCGATGGAACTTCGGCGCGCGGCGGTCAATTCGATCCGTTCCAAACCGAATACGCGCGATTGACTGAAGCAAACTTCGGCGACGCGCTAATTGCTTCCGGATCGATACCGCTGATATTGGACGGCGTGCGCAATATTGATGGTGCGGCAGACGGCACCTACTGGGACGGCGGCATCATCGACTATCACCTGCATCTGCCCTATGCAAAGCGCGAAGGCTTGGTGCTGTATCCACATTTCACCAACAAAATTGTGCCTGGCTGGTTGGACAAGATGCTGCCGTGGCGCAAAGCTGGCGGCGAATGGTTGGACAATGTAGTGCTGATCTCACCATCACGCGAGTACTTGGATCGGCTACCGATGAAGAAGTTGCCTGATCGCAGCGACTTCACGCGATTTGTTGACGACTATGACGGGCGGCTCAAGAACTGGCGTTTTGCCATGGAAGAAAGTGCACGCCTACGGGACGAACTGGCCGATCTCATTTCGAGTGGTGAAATCGCAGCGCGGCTTAAGCCGCTCTAAGCTCCACGAATTACCAGAGTGCGGCTAACAGTCGTTTGGTACTATTCGCAAAACACTAGAATTGACGGCTATCTCGAAGCACTTTTGCTCCAAACTGCCCGCCAAAAGGCGAATTTTACTTTGTGATCTTAAGCGCCTTACTGATCGCTGAAAGCATCGCAAACAACGCCGTGGCAACCACCATCGCGGTTACCACTGCGGCGATGGCGAGTGAGATGCCTTCAAGTCCGAACGCCTTCCAAACCCAAGACGATACGATGGCTGCGGGAACCGCACAGCAGAGAATCATAACGACAGATAGAATATAAGATTTCATTGGCGAGGGGAAGTGGGAATAGGATCCGGCAAGGTTCTTGGAGTTATTCATCGAGTGCGCGGGGAAAATTATTGTTAACGCTGCAATCGATTTTACGCCGCATTGAACATTCCTGTGCTCTTAGTTTCTTGACAGACGTAAAGCGACACTTTACACTTTGCGCATGATCAGGTCGTTCGCGCATAAGGGGTTAGAAGCCTTCTACCTAACCGGAAACAAGCGCGGCATCCAACCGCACCACGCGGATCGATTGCGACGACAACTCTCGGCGCTTAACATCGCCGTTTCTCCGAGCGATCTGAACGCACCCGGCTGGCGGTTGCTCCAGCTGAAGGGCGAATCGCGCGGTCTTTGGTCGATTACCGTTAACGGCAACTGGCGCATTACCTTTCGCTTTCTAAATGCTGACGTCGAACTCGTCGACTATCTTGACTACCACTGAGGAATACATATGAGCCAAATGTTTAACCCGCCCCATCCGGGCGAAGTGTTGAGGGACTACCTTCCCGAAACTGTTAGTGTGACCGACGCGGCAAGTCGCCTAGGCGTCACGCGGCAAGCATTGTCAGCGATCATCAACGGCCGTGCGGGGATTAGTGCTGGGATGGCGATGCGATTGTCGCGTGCATTAGGCACATCCCCTGATCTGTGGTTGGGTATGCAGATGCAATACGATCTTTGGCAGGTGCAGCAGCGACCGTTACCGAAAGTGCAGAAGTTGGCGGCTTAATGACGACAATTCCTAGAGATACTAGCCTATACAGCGACGGCGAGCACTGCCCGGTTTGTGCCTATCCTGGGGTCAAAAGCCAAACAACTGCTCGCGATGCGTCTAGCTACGATTGTCCCGCGTGCGGGCAATTCGCCCTCAGCGGCTCAGCAGATCGTATCTTTTCTAGAGCCTAGATCTCCCGAAAGTCACGCGCTGCACTGAGCGCGTATCTACGCTCGAGCAACAGAGGGTATCAAAACCCAATCTTGAGCACTGAACTTGACGCACTAACGTCAATGAGTTTGCCAGACCCACCCGAGCAGCGAGACAACCTCATCAGATACCTCGGTAGAACGATTGAAGGCCCGGGAGAGTTCGTGGAGCTGTCGTACGAAATAATCGCACCGAAGATATCTGCCTTGGGGTCAGACGGTGCGCAGTGGATCGTTGATGAGGCCGCCCGGCAGGATTTGGTTCATCAAATGGTTACCTCCCAAAATGGCACAAACCATAAACTGTGCGTACGACTCAAAGCGCTCGGTTGGGATTTGTACTCGAAGCTTGTAACAGATCGCGCTCGAAGTAGACAAGCGTTTATGGCCATGCAATTTGGTGATGCCGATCTAAACGCCGTGCTTGAAACTTGCTTTAAGCCAGCGTGCCTAGCCACCGGGTTCGCTCTTCGCAAGCTGGATGACGAACAGCGCGCTGGTTTGATTGACGATCGATTGCGCGTAGAGATTCGTCGTTCGCGTTTCCTAATCGCAGACCTTACGCACCAAAACCGAGGCGCCTATTGGGAAGCGGGATTCGCGGAAGGACTTGGGATACCAGTAATCTATACGTGCAGAGAAGATGTTTTCAAAGACAATGACTCCGCCAAGAAGCCTCACTTTGATACAAATCACCATCTCACAATTCAATGGCATCCAAACAAGTTGGAAGTTGCTCAACAACAGCTGACTGACGTTATTCGTGCAACCCTCCCCGACGAAGCAAATTTGTAAATACCGCGACCTAAAGATTCGGCGCCAACCAGCGTTCAGCCATTGGAATACTCCAGCCTTTGCGTTTGGCGTAGTCCTCGACTTGGTCTTTGTCGATCTTGCCGACCGCAAAATACTGCGATTGCGGATGAGAGTAGTAAAAGCCTGATACCGCTGCGGTCGGCCACATGGCGTAAGAATCAGTGAGAGCGATACCCGCGCGCTTGGTTGCGTCGAGCAGGGCAAACAGCGGTGCTTTTTCCGAATGTTCCGGACAGGCGGGATAACCCGGCGCGGGTCGGATACCGACGTATTTTTCGGCGATCAGTTCGTCAATATTGAAGTCTTCATCGCCGGCATATCCCCACTCGTCTTTGCGGATTCGGGCGTGCAGATACTCTGCGAAGGCCTCGGCCAGTCGATCGGCAAGCGCTTTCAACATAATGGCGCTGTAATCGTCATTTGCTTCTTCAAACGCTTTTGCCCGTTCATCACAACCGATGCCGGTGGTGACTGCAAAGCCGCCGAGGTAATCGTGAATGAACGCCCCCTCTCGCCGGCCCTCTCCCGCGAGGGGAGAGGGAGTTAGATTTTTGGGCGCGATGAAATCCGCGAGGCATTGATTGGCGTTGCCCGCTGGCTTTTCGTTTTGTTGCCGCAAATGATGAAAGGTGTGCAGCACGGTTGTGCGCGTTTCATCTGAATAGACCTGAACCGAATCACCGACAGTATTGGCAGGCCAAATACCAAACACCGCGTTCGCTTGTAACCACTTACCCTTGATGATTTTGTCGAGCATTTTCTGCGCGTTGGCAAACACCTCGCGCGCCGCCTCGCCGACAACTTCATCATCAAGAATCTGCGGGTATTTACCCCACAAGTCCCAAGTTTGAAAAAACGGGCTCCAATCGATGTAGGGCACCAGTTGTTCGAGCGGAAAGTTTTTTAGCTCTTTCACGCCGAGCAACGTTGGTTTTGGCGGCGTGTAGCCATGCCAATCCAGCTTCGCCGCATTGGCACGCGCTGCATCGAGCGCGACTAGCTTCACACCTTTTTTGCTGGCGTGTTGTTCGCGTACCTTTTCATAGTCGGCGCGAACTTCCGCAACGTACGGGTCGCGGAGATCGTCACTCAATAAGTTCGAACAGACACCCACCGCGCGCGATGCGTCCGGCACCCACACCACCGGACCTTTGTAATGCGGCTCGATTTTTACCGCCGTGTGGGTACGCGAAGTGGTCGCACCACCGATCAACAGCGGAATGGTAAAGCCAAGCCGCTGCATTTCTTTAGCAAAGTGTGCCATCTCTTCAAGCGACGGCGTGATCAACCCCGAGAGGCCGATGATGTCGGCTTTGTGTTCAATCGCAGCCGCAAGAATCTTGTCAGCAGGTACCATCACACCGAGGTCAACCACTTCATAGTTGTTACACTGCATCACCACGCCGACGATGTTTTTGCCGATGTCATGCACGTCACCCTTGACCGTTGCCATGACAATCTTGCCTTTGGCTTGGCTGTTTTCGGCGCCGAGCAAGCGTTTTTCTTCTTCGATGTATGGCACCAAATGGGCGACCGCCTGCTTCATCACGCGAGCGGACTTCACGACCTGCGGCAAGAACATCTTGCCCGCGCCAAACAAGTCACCGACGACATTCATCCCGTCCATTAACGGGCCTTCGATGACGTTGATCGGACGACCACCGGCGGCGGCAACTTTTGCGCGGCACTCTTCGGTGTCTTCAACGATGTATTGTGTGAGCCCCTTCACCAACGCGTGTGACAGCCGCGCCTCCACCGTCGTCTCGCGCCAAGCGAGATCTTCGACCTGATCTTTCTTCTGCCCTTTGAATTGCTCAGCAAAGGTCACCAGACGATCAGTCGGCGTTTCGTCACCACTTATCTTGCGGTTGAACAACACATCCTCGACACGCTCGAGCAGATCTTTCGGAATGTCATCGTACACACCAAGTTGCCCGGCGTTGACGATCCCCATCGTCATGCCAGCCCGCCCCGCGTGATACAAAAACGCCGTGTGGATCGCCTCGCGCACCGGTTCATTGCCGCGGAAGGAGAAAGATACGTTTGAGACACCGCCACTCACCTTTGCGTATGGCAAATTCTTGCGAATCCAATCGGTGGCACGAATAAAGTCGATGCCGTATGTCGCGTGCTCTTCAATACCGGTTGCGACCGCAAAAATGTTCGGGTCAAAAATAATATCTTCGGGCGGGAAGCCAACTTCCTCAGTCAGAATTTTGTAGGAGCGTGCGCAAATCTCGATCTTGCGTTCATACGTGTCGGCTTGGCCTTTTTCATCAAACGCCATGACGATGACGGCTGCGCCATAGCGTCGGCAGAGTTTCGCCGCTTCGATGAATTGCGGGACGCCTTCTTTCATCGAGATCGAATTCACCACCGCCTTGCCTTGCACACACTTGAGGCCGGCCTCGATCACGCTCCACTTGGAAGAGTCGATCATGATCGGTACGCGTGAGATATCCGGCTCACTCGCGATCAGGTTCAAAAACTTCACCATGGCAGCTTGCGAATCCAACATGGCTTCATCCATGTTGATATCGATCATCTGTGCGCCATTCTCAACTTGTTGCCGGGCAACGGTGAGCGCGGCGTTGTAATCGTCATTCAGAATCAACTTGGCAAACACGCGCGAGCCGGTGACGTTGGTACGCTCACCGACGTTTACAAACAACGAATCTTCACCGATGTTCAACGCCTCGAGACCGGACAGGCGCAGACGTTTTTCAATCACCGGGGCGCTGTTGCCAAAACCGCGCGGCTTGCACGACTG
>JBIIYQ010000186.1:0-4950 GCA_044346745.1 Usitatibacteraceae bacterium
ATGCTGGCCTGGATACTCGACTATGCCGGTGTGGGCCCCGGATTTCTGATTGGCGGAATTGCGAAGAACTTCGGCGTTTCCGCGCGGATGCCGTTGGCCGATTCGCCCTTTTTCGTAATCGAAGCGGATGAGTACGACACGGCGTTTTTCGACAAGCGCTCCAAATTTGTTCATTACCGGTCTCGAACGGTGGTCCTCAACAATCTTGAATATGACCACGCCGATATCTTTCCGAGCATCGAGACTATCGAAACCCAGTTCCACCATCTCGTTCGCACCGTGCCGGCAAACGGACTCATCGTTGCAAACGGTACTGAGCCACATCTCGCCAACGCGCTCGACAAGGGTAGCTGGACGCCGATTGAACATTTTGGCCCCGGCATGCAATGGGACTTTCGTCGCGGCCAGGAAGAAAATCAATTTGAAGTACGGTGCGACGAGAAAAATCGCGGCATCGTCACGTGGGATCTCACCGGGACACACAACAAGATGAATGCGCTCGCCGCCATCGCGGCGGCACGACACGCCGGTGTGCCGGTCAAGATTTCGATCGAAGCACTAAATCAATTCAACGGTGTGGCGAGACGAATGGAAGTGCGCGGTGTGGTGCATGGCATTACGGTTTACGACGACTTTGCCCATCACCCCACAGCGATTGCCACAACCTTGGCCGGACTGCGCCGCCATGTCGGCCAAGCCCGCATCATTGCGGTGTTGGAACCGCGCTCCAACACGATGAAACTTGGTTCGATGCGCAACGCCTTGCCTGGTTCACTCGCCAACGCCGATGTGGTGATCATCCACGCGCACAACTTGGGCTGGGATGCCGCGGAAACATTCGCGCCAATCGGCACCAAAACGGGCGTCTTTGATAACTTGGCAAACTTGGTTGAAGCGGTCGCTGCGGTCGCACAACCAAACGACCATATTGTTGTCATGAGCAACGGCGGCTTTGGCGGTGTGCACACAAAAATCTTGCGCGCGCTCGAGGCCAAAGCGGTTGTCAAAATCCAAAGTACCTAAAGTGCAATACTGACGGGCATCTCCAGCCGTAAATGCTTGAAACTGCCCACCAATCAATGAGTTTCACTTTCTGATGAAAACACTCGTCTATCTGCATGGGTTTCGAAGCAGCAGCCAGTCGCGCAAAGCCAGACTGCTGGGTGAGGCTTTGCGTACGATCAACAGCGATTGGGAATACATCACGCCGGATCTTTCGTTTGATCCGGGCACCGCGCTTACACAAATTGAGGCCATCATCAGCCGCTGTCCGATTATGGATCTCACGTTGGTAGGATCATCCCTCGGTGGCTTTTATGCGCAGGTCTGTGCCGAGAAGTTCGGCTGTCGTGCGGTGTTGCTCAACCCCTCTCTCTCGCCGTTCGAAACATTGGCGGGCTACGTTGGCGCGCAGACTCCGCTTTCTGGCGAAGGCGAAGGTTTCGAGTTCACCACCGACCACCTGGCGATTCTGCGTCGCCACGATGTGCAACAACTTTCGTCACTAGAAAAGTATCTCGTCGTCGTCGAGATGGGTGACGAGTTACTCGATCACAACATCACGCTGAAAAAGTTTGCCGGTGCGGCTGCGATTGCCGTTGATGGCGGCAACCATGATCTTGAATCGTTCCCAGCACATATTCCAGCTTTGTTCCGTCACGCCGGCCTCACGGTTGCCTAACCCGCGCGCCGTCATCGGTGCGACTGCTTAGGGGATGGCGGAGCCGACCGTTATAATCTCTCCTCACGTTCGCCACCGACGTGGACCGCCCATCACCACGTGAAGACGACAGAGACCGCCTCGCCATGAATGTATTTTTTGAAGAAGACGGCGGGTTCAAGGTCGCGCGGATCATGGAAGATATCGGCACCTCGCTACAGGTTGAAGCGGTCAGCGGCAAACGCAGCAAGATCAAATCAAATGTGGTGCTACTTCGATTTGCCACTGCGTTAGGTGATCTACTGCCACAGGCCGAAGCGCTCGCTGGCGAAATCGATCCGGATTTTCTGTACGAAGTGTGCAGCCCCAGTGAGTTTGGATTCGAGGAGCTCGCCCTCGAATACTTTGGGCATACTCCGTCCGCCCCAGAAGCCGCCGCTTGTGTGATTAAACTCCACGGCGCGCCGATGTACTTTTACAAACGCGGCAAGGGCCGATATCAGAAAGCCCCGGAAGAGAACCTAAAGGCGGCCCTTGCATCGATCGAACGCAAAAAACGCGAAGCGGCGGAAATGGAGATTTGGGTAAACGAACTCAAGTCTGGTGTACTTCCTGAGGCCATGCGCCCACATATCAACCAACTCCTCTACAAGCCCGACCGGAATACGTTGATCGCCAAAGCCTGCGACAAGGCCGTTGCCGACTCGGGTCAGAATCTACCCGAACTCTTTCACGCCGCAGGTGCCTGGTCACACCGGAGCGGCGTGCCGCATATGGCGCAGCACGATTTTCACTTGGGCAAATTTTTGTCTGAGTATTTTCTCAGAGGAACCGCCCCGGCGATCGAGATAACCTTCAACCCACCTTCCGGCTTGCCCAGCACTTCGCTGCGCGCTTACTCTATCGACGATGCGGCAACGGTCGAGATCGATGATGCATTTTCTTTTCACCAACTGGATGCGTCCCGCATCGAGATTGGTATTCACATCGCCGCGCCAGCGCTCTATTTCGCCGCTGACAGCACAGTCGATGCCTATGCAAAGTCACGTTTATCAACCGTCTACTACCCCGGATCAAAGATCACCATGCTGCCCGACGAAGCAGTCGAAGCGGCAACGCTTAAAGAAGGGCGTGACTGCCCGGTGGTGTCGCTATACGCGGTGTTTGATAACACCAGCAACGCGCTTGTTTCGGTTCGCTCAGCTGTCGAACAGGTTCACATCGCGAAGAATCTCCGACTGCACGAGCTCGAAGTTTGGCTGACGGATAGTGTCGTCAGCGATCCAACGGCCAAAGTCGAACAAGAGTTTGGCAAAGAGTTGGTCAAGATGTTTGCCGTTGCGATGGCTCTCAAAGAAAGACGCGGGGCAAAAGACAACACCGACTATGTGGATTACAACTTCGACATAGAGGGCGACGGCGCAACTGTGAACATCTCCAAGCGGGTACGCGGCAGCCCAGTGGATACCATCGTCGCCGAATTAATGATCTTCGCCAATAGCGAGTGGGGAAAGTTTCTCGCAGAGAACAATGTCGCCGGCATCTATCGTGCCCAGCAGAACATGAAGACGCGTATGACCACGGAAGCGTTACCGCACGAAGGGCTTGGTGTGGCCTATTACGCGTGGTCTTCGTCGCCACTGAGACGATACGTTGATTTGGTTAATCAGCGGCAGTTGGTTGCTCTCATTCAAGGCGCCGCCCCGCTATATCCACGTCGCTCGCCGGTGCTCAACGAAATCGCGCGCACCTTCGACCTGACCTACGATGCTTACGCGGAGTTCCAGCGCAACATGGAACGATTCTGGTGTTTACGATATCTCGAACAAAACGGCAGAACATCGTTTGACGCGACGATTATCCGGGATGAACTCGTAAGAGGTGCCGATCTACCGCTAATTGTCCGGCTGAAAGCACCTGCGAATTTGCCGGCCAAGACGCCGGTAACGGTCAATGTGGAATCCATCGACTACTGGTCGATCGGCGGCAGTTTTTCTTTGCCTTCCCCTTCTCCGGAATCAGCGCAAGTCGCCTAAAGCCGCATAAAATAAGTCCATGCAAATACGCACCCGCTAGCGACGCGCGATGCTCCCGTTTTTAACGCGGCCCCGGCAAGTCGCACACGCCATCCACACCCGAATCGATGAAAAACTCGATGCGGTGGCAGCTCTCCCCCCACCGCCGGTTGCGATCTCGATTCAGCGTGTACTCGCGGTCTCCATTCCCATGCAATCGGCTGCCGTCATTTCGGTGGGTGTCCACCTATTCGTTGTGCTTGGTATCGGCTTCACGGTGTTCGACGCCAAACGTTTTGCGCCGCCCCACAACATCATGGATGTTGTAATGGTCAATTCGAAGAGCGAGACCAAGCCAAACAGGGCAGACGCGCTTGCCCAGGCCAACCTAGACGGCGGCGGCAACACCGATGAAGCGCGCCGCGCCAAGACACCGCTGCCCGCCATGGAGCAATCAGCCGCGCGCAACGAAGTGCAAGCCGCCCAGGACCGCGTGAAACAACTCGAAGCCGAGATGAAGACCCTGATAACGCAGGCGCGCGCTGCCGCCAAGATTGCGCAGGGCGAAATCAAACCTCCAGCGGGTTCGAGTAGCCCGGTGGCCGCGTCAGACTTGATGCAAAAGTCCGTGGAGATCGCCAAACTGGAGGCCCAGCTCGCTAAAGAGTATGACGCCTACCAACAACGTCCAAAACGAACATTCATCGGGGCCCGAACGAGTGAGTACCGGTTTGCGCAATATGTCGACAATTGGCGCCTAAAAGTCGAACACGTCGGGAATCTTAATTATCCTGAAGAAGCAAAGGTGCGCGGGTCTCGCGGTAGTCTGGTGCTGACCGTCGCCATCAAGGCCAACGGCGAGGTGGAATCCATCGAAGTTAATCGCTCGTCGGGCGTACGCATACTGGATGATGCCGCGAAGCGTATTGTTCGGCTTGCAGCCCCTTACGACAAGTTTCCCGACAGCATCAAACGCGATACCGATATCATCCACATCACACGGACGTGGATGTTCGTAAAGGGCGATTCACTAGAAACTAAGTAGCAAGCGGATTGCCGTGGCCAATGAAATTAGTTATAAAACGCTTTTAGCCCATAACCAGACGCGACCGATTTGCCAACCAGTTCTAGATTTAGATTGATGTAGAGCTCGGCGTTTGGTGGTAACCCCTCTTCCGGCAAGGTAGAGCGTCCGAGATATTCCAAGGGTGTCAGCACTCGACTGGCAATTATTGCGTTGCTCGCATCGGTGAGTTTGACCTCCAACGCTGGGTA
>JBIIYQ010000069.1:0-15549 GCA_044346745.1 Usitatibacteraceae bacterium
TACGAACTCAACCCGCCGAAGAATCCATCACGTGCGGCGTGGCCACACCCCTTCCCTGCGGTACCGGGGTACAGTACCCGTGACTATGGCAATCGGGTCGGGCACATGCGGCAGATGAAACTGCTCGACAAATACGGTATCCGCGGCTCAATTTCGCTCTCAACAGCACTGTGTACACACCACCCCGAAATCATCGAAATGTGTCGTGAACGCGACTGGGAGTTTTTTACTCACGGCATTTACAACACGCGTTACACCTATGGCATGACGGAAGCGCAAGAGCGCGCCATGATTTTGGAATCGATGGAGACCATCGAACGGGCGGTGGGTAGGCTGCCGGCAGGATATCTCGCACCGGCACTCTCTCATTCCGAAGTCACCATAGATTTGTTCGCCGAACTCGGTGGCACTTATACGTGTGATCTGTTCCACGATGATCAACCGACACCGATTCATGTTCGTAGTGGCAAACGTTTTGTTTCCATGCCGTATTCGCTGGAGCTCAATGACACAATCGTTTATGTGGTCAACAAAATTGAGCCGCGACGTTACGGACAGATGATCAAGGACAGTTTTGATCGGCTGTATGCGGAAGGCGCGACGTCTGGCACAGTCATGTGTATTCCCACGCACAACTATCAAGTCACTTGCCCACATCGTCTAAAGGCTTTTGAAGAAGCGCTTGAGTACATCACGGGGCATCCGGATGTGTGGGTCGCCACCGGTCGCGAAATCGCCGACTACTATCTGGCGCATCACTACGATGCGGCGCTTGCGGACATCAAGAGTGGGCGGAAGGCATGAGCACACAAAGTACGCAAAGTGTGACATCGCCCCATCCACCGGTTGACGACAACTACCTCGAGTATCCGAGCCGTCGGCGCGGAATGGATCATGAACGTTACGCGTGGTCGATGCTCACGGATCGGAAGCCCGTGGTCTGGCATGAAGGCAAAAAGTTGGCAGTGTGGGTCAATCTCAGTCTCGAACACTTCCCGCTGAATCCTGCTTCTTCGTCCCCTAGCAAACCGGTGAAATTGCCGGGCGGCATGACCATGCCCTACCCGGATCTTCGGCACTACACGCTGCGCGATTATGGCAATCGGGTTGGTATCTATCGTCTACTGGAAGCGTTTGATACAGCGGGCGTGAGGCCCACCCTCGCAATCAACGCGCTGCTGGTGGAGCGTTATCCGCAGCTAGCCGGTCTGATTCGTGAACGCGGCAATGAAGTGATTGCACATTCGTGGAGCATGGATACCGCACATGCCGGCGGCCTCGATGAAGTGGCAGAGACAGAACTGATCAAACGCAGTATCGATACATTAACAACGGCGTTCGGTCAGGCGCCAAGCGGCTGGTTGTCCCCTGGGAAACTTGAGTCGCCAAACACGCCTGATCTCATTAAAGCCGCCGGCATTGATTACTTCTGCGATTGGGTGAACGACGACATGCCGTATGCGTTCCATACCAAACACGGCGATTTGGTCGCGATGCCACTGTCCACCGAAATTGAAGATCGATTTGTGGTCATCGACAATTTTCAGTCGGAGCAATCGTGGGCTGAACAAGTGATGGATGCTTTCGACCTGTTACTGGCCGAGGCAAACGAACGAGGTGGCCGCATCCTTTCGATTCCATTGCACGCTTGGGTGATGGGACAACCGCATCGCATCAAACACGTCGAGGCAGTGTTGGCACACGTGATGTCAAAGCCCGGCGTGTGGAATGCCTCTGCCGGCGAGATATGCGCGGCGTGGCAGGCACAACAGGTGGTCGAGCCGAAGTCAAAACCCTAGTATTGGCAAGCGTTTCCAAGAAAAATACCCCGAAACACCCCGCCAAATGGCGAGTTTTGTTTTAGAGGCAACGCCTCAGCGGTAGGCTACTTGCGCCGCCACTCCGTGATGCCCCCAGGTTTGTCTTCGAGCACAATGCCGGCGGCATCGAGTTGCTTGCGAATTTCATCGGCGCGCGCGAAGTTCTTTGCCGCTTTCGATGTATTGCGCTCCGCGACCAATGCGTCGACATCCAACGCTCCCGACGAGGCCGCTCCTTGGACAAACTGTTCGGGTGCATCTTGTAACAGGCCGATGGTCCCGCCGAGTGCCTTGAGCAGCCCCGCCATCTCCGTCGACGCGCCGCGATTGATCTCACGACGCAACTCATGCAAGACCGCAAACGCCGCTGGCGTGTCGAAGTCATCCTCCAGCGCCGCACGAAACCGTGCCGCGTATGGGTTCGACCAGTCGAGTACCGTCGCGGCGGGCGGTACATCCTTTAGCGCAATGTAAAAACCAAGCAAGGTTTGCCGCGCATCTTCGAGCGTATCCCAAGAGTAGTTGATCTCGCTGCGGTAGTGCCCGCGCATCAGAAAGAAGCGTACCGTCTCGCCGCCCTGCACCGCATCGAGTTTGTCGAGCACATCACGCAGCGTGAAAAAATTTCCCACCGACTTCGACATCTTCTCTTGATCAACATTGAGAAACGCGGCGTGCATCCAGTAACGTGCAAATTTTTTGCCCGAGCCTTTGTCGAACACGCCCTCACTCTGCGCGATTTCGTTTTCGTGATGCGGGAATTGCAAGTCCCAGCCGCCGCCGTGAATGTCGATCTCTTCGCCGAGCACTTCGCGGCACATCGCCGAGCACTCGATATGCCAGCCGGGTCGGCCTTCGCCAAAAATCGACGGCCACTTTGGTTCATTCGGTTTCGCCGCTTTCCAGAGCACAAAATCCAGCGGATCGCGTTTGGCGCTCGCTACAGCAACGCGCTCGCCTGCTTGCAGGTCGTCAAGGTTCTTGCGCGACAACTTGCCGTAGTCCGGAAAAGCCCGCACCGAATAGTAGACGTCGCCGCTGTTACCAACCGGATCTGCGCGATACGCTATGCCTTTTGCTTCGAGCAACTGAATGATGTCTAGCATGGCGTCCACGTATTGCGTAGCGCGTGGACTGTGTGTCGGACGCAATAATTTGAGCCGATCCGAGTCTTCAAACATCGCTGCGGTCATCCGCGCGGTCAACGCCTCCATCGGCTCGCCATTTTCATTCGCACGCTCGATGATCTTGTCATCAATGTCGGTGATATTGCGAACATAGTTGACCTCGTAGCCGGTCGCCGTCAACCAGCGATACACCATGTCGAATGTGGTGAAGGTGCGCGCGTTACCGATGTGGTAGAAGTCGTAGACAGTCGGCCCGCAGGAGTACATACGCACCTTGCCGGGCTCGATGGTGTTGAGGACTTCTTTTTGTCGCGAAAGCGTGTTGTATAGAGTTTGCATAATTGCTGAGCACTGTTTGGGTTTTGCAGAGCGCTACGCAATAAGCGGCGCTCAAAGTAGCAGGTAGAAGCAGGCCAATGGCACGAAACGCTCAGGGCGTCAAAGAAACCCTGTTAGCGGCTACCGGTCAACATCCTGCGAGGCACTCAAGATGCCACAGGGCGAGTATCGGACAACAATGCGCGCGGGCCACCAGTTCGGGCTTGACCGCCAGACGGCCGAACCTCACGGAACAAGTCAGGTGCCAGATCTGAGATGTTGAACCGCAACGAAAGACTGACGAGGGCATCATTGTTCGCATTCTTGGTGGCATTCTTGCTAAACTGTCGATCGCGTTTTTCAAAACAATTATTCTTTTAATTCAATGAACTATACCATTACCAGCATCGCCAATCTTTGGCATGCTGCACTAGTGCGTCTCAATCGGAGTTGGGATGCACCCTCCGCCGACGCTTTGGATACCGCTGGCATACATATGGCCCTAGGCCAACAACATGCACCTTTAGTCGACACGTTGCACTCACGTCTTTACGTTTCGCAACGAGAACGGCAACGGCAAGCCGCAGCGCGTCACTGATTTCTATACTATGAGCGGCAAACTTAGCACTAACAAACAGCGCGAGGTTGAACCAACAAGCGACTGGTCAATGCCAACGGGACTTTTGTGCCGGGCCCGATACCAAATCTGCCCGTGTTTGGGTACGTGGCCAGCCTCAATCAACCGCTGCGTATGATGGTGCCGTGTAATCAAGAATACAAAAGCAGTAACAACCACAACAAAACAAAAAACATCAGTATTGGTAACGTAAAGATGATCGTCGGGAAGATGTGTCAACGGCGCGGCGGCGTAATTGCGGTAACAACTTCGCGGCAACTCTTGTCATTGTTTATCAGAAGAGGAATGTTATGAAAAGATTCAGCATCAAACACATTGCAGCACTTGCAGTGGCGTTAACGATTACCTGCGTCATGAGCTCAGCCCAGACGCCAGCGCCGGCACCAACTCCCAATGCCGCTGCTAAACCCGCACCGGCTCAAGCACCAACTAAGCCCGCGCCAAAAAAAGCGGCCGAAAAAGCCAAAGCCAGTTTCTGTAAACCTGAAATCAAAGGAACCCCTGTGAAAGTCAAACTCACCACCTCAATGGGCGCACTCACCCTCGAACTCGATCAAGAGAAAGCCCCGATCTCTGTCGAGAACTTTGTCAAGTATGTTGAGAGCGGCCACTACACCGGCACGATTTTTCATCGTGTCATTGACGGCTTCATGATTCAGGGTGGTGGCTTCACCAAAGACATGCAGCAAAAAACAACCAACGCGCAGATCAAGAACGAATCCACCAACGGCCTGAAGAACGACATCTACACGGTCGCCATGGCGCGTACTGGCGTTCGCGACTCAGCAACCTCGCAGTTCTTCATCAACGTAAAGAGCAATGAGTTCCTAAACTTCTCCGGCGAAAACCCACAGGGCTGGGGTTACGCAGTATTTGGCAAGGTGGTGGAAGGCACGGAGATTGTCGACAAGATGCGCACTGTAAAGACAGCCAATGCTGGCCCGCACCAGAACGTGCCAGTAGAGCCTATCGTCATCGAAAAGGCGGAATGTATTCAGTAAACAAACGGCCAGAGACAACGATTGGCTACGGCTGTTCATTCAAGAATGCAGCCTAGCCTTTTCATTTCTGATCTGCACTTGCACCAAACGCGGTCGGAGACTTCGGACGCGTTTTTTCGTTTCATGCGGACTGAAGCTATTCAAGCCAAGGCACTCTATATTCTCGGCGACTTGTTTGAGTATTGGGTGGGCGACGACCAACTTGACCATGACGCGCTTTCACGAAAGGTTTGTGATGCTATCCGGGCGTTGTCCGACACCGGTACCGAAGTTTTATTCATGCATGGCAATCGAGACTTCTTGATCGGTGATCGTTTTGCCACTGAGGCGGGGCTGACAATCCTCACCGACCCAACGCAGATTAGTATCGGCAACAGATCGCTATTGCTGCTTCACGGTGACACGCTTTGTACAGATGACCACACCTACCAACAGTTTCGTCGGCAGGCTCGCGATCCTGCATGGCAGGCGGGCATTCTTGCCAAACCCTACGACGAGCGGGTTGCGCTTGCGGCTTCGATTCGCGAACGCAGTGATACCGAGAAGGCCACAAAAGCGGTAGACATCATGGATGTTTCACCCGCCACGGTAGAATCCGTGTTTCGTCAATACGGTTACATCGAGATGATCCATGGCCATACCCACCGTCCCGCTAAACATGTACACAGGGTCGATGGCCATCAGTGTACTCGGCGGGTGTTGAGCGACTGGCATAATTCGGCCAGCCACCTCGCGGTAGGCGACAAGTACTACACAAACTGATGACCACATGACCGAAATAACATCAATCGATACGACAAGTCAGGCGAATCACAGGCTAATGGTCAAGTCTGCCAATACGCTGGCAAGTTACCGCGCTCATCTCGAAGCTAACCAAGCTCTCCATAATGCGCGTTGGAACAAAGAATTGGAGTTGAGCCGCGTTCAGGCACCCTTTACGGTTAATGGGTGGTGTTACCCCTGCCAGAAGAATGTCGAGTTCCGCGTCGACTTCGAGTACAGCTCTACCCGAATCAACAACTCGCTTGTCCCTAACTGGAGAGAGCGTGTGTTGTGCCTATGCGAACTTAATAACAGAACCCGCGCGTCGATTCAAATTCTCGACGAGTTTCTGTCCGCGAAAAGTCATCACAAGATCTACATCGCGGAGCAAGTTACGCCACTCTACCGAATGCTTAAGACCCGCTTCCCTAATCTAGTGGGTAGCGAATACTTAGGAGGCAAGATCCCCTTTGGGGGGCACGATGATCGCGGTGTGCGCAATGAGAGCATTACAAAACTCACATTCCCTAGCAATACCTTTGATATCGCGCTCAATTTTGACGTGCTCGAACACATTCCCGACCCTGAGGTCGGCTTGGCAGAAATTTTTCGCGTACTAAAACCTAGCGGCAAACTGCTGCTGTCAGTCCCGTTTATGCCACACGAACAAGCGACCAGAGTACGCGCCAAGATGGAGCCCGACGGCGACGTTACGCACCTGTTACCGCCGCAGTATCACGGCGACCCCGTCTCGGACAGCGGCTGCCTTTGTTTCCAAGATTTTGGTTGGGAATTGCTCGATCAAATGCGCAATATCGGCTTTCGTCGGGCCGAGATGTTGTTGTATTGGTCGGATACCTTGGGTTATTACGGCGTTGAGCAGATGGTCATTGCTGCAGAAAAGTAGAAGTGGCTCTGCTTGTCTGCACAGTTTTCCCCGACATTTAAGTGGAAACTTGGCGGGTTGAAGATGCAGCGTTATCCACGGCGGCGGTCGGCGCTTGCGACAAACCGACTGACGCAGTGGATAGCGCGGGGCGCATCGGAAATGTCATTCTATGCAGTCATTTTTGTGTTGGGCAACAACGACCAATACGCCTGATCAGGCGTGCGATTATCCAAACTACTATGCTGACGCGCGTGGTTGTACCAACTGATGTATTCAGCAATGTCGGTGCGTGCCGCGCTCACACTCTCATAGGCGCGCAGGTACACCCGCTCGTACTTGATCGTGCGCCAGAGCCGCTCGACAAACACGTTGTCAGACCGTTGTTGCATACGGAAAATTGAAGTAGTGAACCGCGCAGTGTATGGGATCGATCTCGACGCTTGCTGCTACATCGAAACCGACCGCCTCAAAACCTAGGGATAACCCGTCCGCCCTGGCAAATAGGGCGACAACAGTTGGTCTGCGGTGTTTGTCGTTCGTAGACAATGTGGGCCTCTCAAAAGCCCTATATCGACGGTCATCTTCAGGCATTTATTGCTAAAAACGCCCGCCAATAGGTGACTTTTAAAAATTAGACTTTGCTGGAACCTTCGGCCTCTGGCAGCGGAAAGTAGGCGTATGGTGCCTTTGGTGCTTCGGAGGCCGCGTTGCGGCGCAACTGGTCGGGATCTAATTTCTTGTCCCACCAGGTTGCGCGGTTCGCCTTTTGCAGCGCCTGTAGGTCGGGCTGTTTGTAGAGCATGTCACGAAGAAATTTCGTGAGGTCGGATTCATACATGGCCATGGCTGAGCACTCGTGCAATTAACGGCAGGCGCATTTTATCACCCGGCTTAGGCCGACATTGTGCCCATGCGCGTCGGACGCGCTTTCCATCCCGATGTCTGCTGCCCTCGCGATAACGCCCATCGGTGCGGGTTCGAAAGAGCGCCTGCAAGGGGGTGACCGAACCCGATTTCTTTACCTGAAGCGGCTAATGCTAGTACCCGCGTTTTGCATCCACCAACACTGGTGTGGCACCTGACTCGCGAAAGCGCGCGATGTTGGACGCCACGATTTTTGCGGCGCTGTCTCGATTGGTCGGTGCGGAGATATGCGGTAGCACGGTGATTTTTGGGTGATTCCAAAGTACGCTGTTTGTCGGCAAAGGCTCCTCGTCAAACACATCGAGCACGGCGTGTGAGAGTTTTTCGCCGTCCAGCGCCTGTAACAACGCATCGGTACTCACAACGGCACCGCGCGCAAAGTTGATCACGCTTGCACCTTCCCGCATCGCGGCGATACGTTCGGCATTGAGCAGGTGATGGGTTTCCGAAGTCAGCGGCAACAACACAACAACGATATTGGCCCTCGCCAGCACCATATGCAGCCCCGCCACGCCGGTGAACGTCTCGACACCATTGACAGCCTTCGCCGAATGGCTCCAGCCGGTCACGCGATAACCGGCATCGACCAGCCGCGCCGCCGCAGCCCGACCCAACTCACCAAGACCAAGAATACCAACGGTGAGCTCACTGGCGGCCACATAAGTGTGTGGCCGCCAAATACGTTCGCGCTGCTGCGCCGCATAGGCCGGCATATCGCGGTGGATGTAGAGCGTCCACGCCAGCACCGCTTCGGCCATCGTCTGCGCCAGCATCGGATCGACCAGACGCACCAGCGGCAACTGGCGCGCCGCCGCCAGTGGCACAAGACGCTCAACGCCCGCCCATACACTGTGAATCCATTTCAAATGGGGATAACGAGCCATACGCTCAGGCGACGGATCGGCGACGATGGCGATCTCAACCAAAAGCGCTTCCGCATCCGACAAAGCGTTGTCGTCCACGATACGCTCGCCCGGCATCACTTGCGCGAGCATCGCAATCCAGTTCGAGCCATCGTGCCGTGATACGAAGGCGATGGGCGCGAGTGCGCCAGAGCGCGAATGAGTGTGTATCGTCATGGTTTGCGCAAAATCAGTGTGGGCTGCTTAGCGTAGAGCGATTACGCGTAAACCGCGTCCCAGTGACGAAAGCCTTTGATCTCAAGCGGATTACCAAACGGATCAACAAAAAACATTGTGTGCTGCTCGCCCGGCTCATCCGCAAATCGAATGCTTGGCGGAATGACAAACTTGATTCCAGCGGCGGTCAGCCGTGCGGCAAGCACGCGCCAATCATCGAGTGTCAGCACCACACCAAAGTGCGGCATGGGCACCATGTGTTCGCCAACGCGACCGGTCGGCGCGGTCGTCAGCGGCGTTCCCAGGTGCAGCGACAACTGATGACCGAAAAACGAAAAATCGACCCACGTTGCGGTGCTGCGACCTTCTTCGCAACCAAGTACGCCGCCATAAAACTGGCGCGCCTGATCGAGATCGGTGATGTTTAAGGCAAGATGAAAAATACTGGTCATCGTTTTACTCCAAACTACTGCAGCTCTTCGATCCACGCCGCTTGTATCGCTTCGAGTATTTTTTCACCGGATCGGTCGGGTGAATCGCTGAATTCTTCCAACGCCATCACCCAGGCATGCAGGTCAGTGAA
Source organism: Usitatibacteraceae bacterium (assembly GCA_044346745.1). Classification (GTDB taxonomy): domain Bacteria; phylum Pseudomonadota; class Gammaproteobacteria; order Burkholderiales; family Usitatibacteraceae; genus UKL13-2. Next base: position 9,141 of record JBIIYQ010000069.1, read on the forward strand.
ACGAATGGTCTTGGGGTCTACGTCGGGGTGCGCTTCGGAAAGCTGGATCGCAATCTCCAACGTATCGGTCCATTTGAGCGACATCAGTGATTCTCCCGCGCATGGTTGATCGTGTACTTGGGAATCTCAATGGTCAGCGGTGTTGTGCCCACCTTAAGCTGGCACGAGAGGCGCGACAGCGGCGTAAGTCCCCACGCCATGTCAAGCATGTCCTCTTCCTTCTCCTCCGCCGCCGGCAGTGAGGAAATACCGTCGCGAACGATGATGTGGCAGGTGGTACAGGCACACGATTTTTCGCACGCGTGTTCGATGGCAATATCGTTTTGCAGCATCGCATCACACAGCGACGTGCCAGGCGCAACATCTAGCGTGGCACCGGCGGCACAGAGTTTTTCGTGGGGGAGAATTGTAATGATTGTCATGATGTTTAGTTTTTACCGATTGCTGCCATTGCTTCCAGCGATTTTCCAGTCAGTGCCTTTGCGACACTCTTGTCCATACGTTTTGCGGCAAACGTTTCTGTCGCTGCCGAGAGTTTCTCAATCGACGCCTTGATCGCCGGCGCATCACCCTCCGACTGGCGGCGATGCAAGCGCTCAATTTCTTGCAGTATCAGCGCCCGCTCGGTGGCGCTCAACAAATCAGCATCTACCGCCATCGCCGCTTGCACGGCTTCTATGAGACGTTGCGCGTCAGTTCTGGCTTCGGCCAATACTCGGGCTGCAGCGTCGTCCTTGGCGTAGGTAAAGCTCGCCTGCAACATGGTGGCAATCTCGGCGTCTGTCAGGCCATAGGATGGTTTCACATCGACCTGTGCGACTGCGCCGCTGGTCAATTCCTGTGCAACGACCGATACCAATCCATCGGCATCGACTTGGAATGTCACGCGAATGCGCGCGGCACCGGCAACCATCGGCGGGATACCACGCAAGGTGAACTGGGCAAGCGATCGACAATCCTTGACGAGTTCACGCTCACCCTGGACCACATGTATCGACATTGCCGTTTGGCCGTCTTTAAATGTGGTGAACTCCTGCGCGCGTGCAACCGGGATGGTCGAATTGCGCGGGACCAATTTTTCCACCAAGCCACCCATCGTTTCGATGCCGAGTGAGAGCGGAATGACATCGAGCAGAAGCATATCGTCGCCAGATTTATTACCGGCCAGGACATTTGCTTGAATTGCGGCACCAAGTGCCACCACTTTGTCGGGATCAACGTTGTTGAGTAGCGGCTTACCGAAGAACCCATTCACCGCGGCTTGTACATGCAGCATGCGTGTCGCGCCGCCGACCATGACGATACCAGTGATATCGTCGACAGAGAGTTTGGCGTCCCGCAGCGCTTTTTTAACCGGGGACAATGTGCGTTCCACTAAATGCGCCGTCATGTTGTGGAATTCGGCGCACGACAGCTTCACGTTAAGCGTCTGGCCGTAACTGAGCTGAATTTCGGCTGATGCGTCATCTGCCGTTGTGAGATCTTCCTTCACTGCCCGCGCGGCCATTAACATGCGGCGAAGATCCTTGTGATTCGCACTTGCCAGCCCGTGCAATTTGCGCCAGTGCGCCGCGATGGCTTGGTCAAAATCATCACCACCGAGCGCGGAGTCGCCATTGGTCGACAATACTTCAAACACGCCGCGCGTCAATTTGAGGATAGAGATGTCGAACGTACCGCCGCCAAGGTCAAATACCGCAAACGTTCCTTCGCTCGCGTTATCGAGACCGTAGGCAATCGCTGCGGCTGTCGGCTCATTGAGTAAACGCAGCACATTCAAGCCGGCGAGCCGGGCGGCGTCTTTGGTTGCTTGGCGCTGGGCATCGTCAAAGTATGCCGGCACCGTAATTACCGCACCGACCAGCGGCCCGGCAAGTGCGGCCTCGGCTTGCACACGCAGCACCCGCAGGATGTCGGCGGAAACATCGACGGGCGATTTCAGGCCGGCGACGGTTTCAATCTTCACCATGCCGGGCGCATCAACAAATTTGTATGGCAATGCGCCGTAGCGCGCAACATCTGCCATACCGCGCCCCATGAATCGTTTTACCGACACAATGATGTTGGCCGGATCATCGGCCTGTTCGGCTTTTGGTTGGCTGCCAACGGTCACACCACCGTCTGCAAAGTAGCGGACCACCGAGGGCGTCAATTTGTTGCCCTCTTGATTTAGCAACACTTCGGCGGTTCCACTCTTGACGGTGGCGACTAATGAGTTCGTCGTGCCAAGATCAATACCAACCGCAAGACGATGCTCGTGCGGCGCGGTTGACTCGCCTGGTTCAGCGATTTGTAGCAACGCCATGTTGTGCTCTAACTTTCAATTGCTTCGCTGGCGAGATCGATCTCTTCACCAAGCTTTTCGAGGAAACGTAGTTTGCGCACAGTTTCACGCGCTTGCGGCATCGTCGCCGCGTCTGAGAACTGTGCGGCGAGTAATGCGAACAACGCACGCTCTTCCGCGCGTTTGTCTTTCGCCAGTTCCTCAAGAGCACGATCATCGTTTGTATTTTTCGCCGCCACGACGGCTTCGCGCCAATCCATTTGCTGCATTAAGAACGCAACGGGCATGGCGGTGTTTGACTCTTCCTCTGTGTCGATGCCGCTGAGTTTCAGCAAATACCGCCCGCGAGCGAGTGGTGATTTTAGCGTGCGGTAGGCCTCGTTGACCTGCATAGCCCACTGCGCCGCGATACGCTTTTCAGCGTCCGGGGCATTGGCAAACCGATCCGGGTGGACTTCGCGCTGAATATCGCGATACGTTTGGTCCAGCGCCGCTGCGTCGATGTCAAAACCCACCGGCTGTCCGAACAACGCAAAGTGGCTCTTGGAGAAATCGGGGCTCATGACGCGATCGATACGCAAAGCGGACATACCGCTTCGTCATTTTGTTGGGAATTACCGGTAAGGGTAAGGCTGAAATCGACTTCGAAAGAAAACGACTAAACGTTAAAGCTCTCGCCGCAACCGCACTTATCTTTCTCCTGCGGGTTATTGAACTTGAAGCCTTCGTTCAAACCTTCGCGCACAAAATCGAGCTCGGTGCCATCAATATAGACAAGGCTCTTCGGGTCAACAAACACCTTTACGCCGTATGACTCGAACGTCTGATCTTCCGGTGTGGGCTCATCAACAAACTCAAGCTTATACGCCATGCCAGAGCAGCCCGTGGTACGTACGCCAAAGCGCAAGCCGACGCCCTTGCCACGTTTGGTCATGTAATTTTGCACGTGGTTCGCAGCGCGCTCGGTCAGTGTGATTGACATTGAATCTTTCTCCGCTTTCTTTCGAGTGGATGCGACTACTCTGCCGCGTCTTTGAGTGGCTCGGCAACGTGTTTTGCTTTGTAGTCGGCAATTGCCGCCTTGATCGCATCTTCGGCTAGGATTGAGCAGTGAATTTTCACCGGCGGCAGCGCCAACTCTTCAGCGATCTGTGTATTTTTGATCTCGCCGGCTTGCTCGATGGTTTTGCCTTTCACCCACTCAGTGACAAGGGATGAAGATGCAATCGCCGAGCCGCAACCATAGGTTTTGAACTTGGCGTCCTGGATGATGCCGTCGGCACCAACCTTGATCTGCAGCTTCATCACGTCGCCACACGCCGGCGCGCCGACCATGCCGGTGGCAACACCGTCCTCGTCCTTACCAAACGAACCGACGTTGCGGGGGTTTTCGTAGTGATCAATAACTTTTGTGCTGTATGCCATGATGCTTCTCCTGTGGTCGCTATGCGACCGGTCAACCGGTTTTACGTTTGCAAGTCGTCAAGCTACGCTTGCGAATTGCCCTGAATTCAACCGGGCAAAAGTAGGTTTGTACTTTTGCCCGCCATTATTAGTGGGCGGCCCACTGAACCTTGCTTATATCAATCCCCTCTTTATGCATTTCCCACAGCGGCGACATATCCCGCAGTTTGCCGATCCGCTCCTTCATGAGATTAATGGCGAAATCGATGTCGGCTTCTGTGGTGTAACGACCAATCGAAAAACGAATCGAAGAGTGCGCCATCTCATCATTGCGACCCAACGCGCGCAACACATACGACGGTTCCAGCGAAGCCGAGGTACAAGCCGAACCCGAGGACACCGCCAACTCCTTGATGCCCATAATCAATGATTCACCCTCGACAAAATTAAAGCTCACGTTCAGATTATGTGGGACGCGATGCTCGAGGTCGCCATTCACATACACCTCTTCCATATCCTTGAAGCCGGCAAGTAAACGATCACGCAACATACGGATCCGTTCGCTTTCTGCGGCCATCTCCAGACGCGCAATCCGAAACGCCTCACCCATCCCGACGATCTGATGCGTGGCCAAGGTGCCTGAACGAAATCCCCGCTCGTGGCCGCCGCCGTGCATTTGCGCTTCCAAACGAACGCGCGGCTTACGCCGAACAAACAACGCGCCGATACCTTTGGGGCCGTAGGTTTTATGCGCACAAAAACTCATCAAGTCGACTTTGATCGCCTGCAAATCAATTGGCACTTTGCCGGTCGCTTGTGCAGCGTCGACATGAAAAATGATGCCTTTGCTGCGGCAGATTTCACCAATTTCGGCGATCGGCTGGATGACACCAATCTCGTTATTCACAAACAAGATCGAAACCAAAATGGTATCGGGTCGTAATGCCGCGTTAAACGCGTTCATATCCACGAGGCCATTCTCTTGGACGTCAAGATAGGTTGCCTCAAAACCCTGACGCTCCAACTCGCGAAACGTATCCAGCGTCGCCTTGTGTTCTGTCTTGAGGGTAATGATGTGTTTGCCCTTGGTCTTGTAAAACTGCGCCGCGCCCTTGACCGCTAGGTTGATTGATTCAGTCGCGCCGGACGTCCAAACAATTTCCTTGTCGTCACAATTGACCAGCTTTGCGACTTCCAACCGTGCATTGTCAACGGCTTCCTCCGCGGTCCAACCGTAGCTGTGGCTGCGTGAAGCGGGATTGCCGAATGACTCCGTCAAAAACGGAATCATTTTTTCGGCCACGCGTGGGTCCACCGGCGTGGTTGCAGAGTAGTCAAGATAGATAGGCTGTTTCATTTATTTCGATTTTTGGTTGTCGAGCGTGGGGCAAAAAAGTGATTTGGCGCCAGGTCATACCGACGCTGGCGTCAGCTTGTTCGAATTTGATGTGGTGCGCAGCATGGCACCACTGGCAGGACCGGTGATCCGGTGTGGCTGGCTTTCTTGTGCTTTGGCCTTTTGCTGCTCGATCAGTTGAGCCAGCGTCACGCCGGAAAGAAACTCCAGCACGTTGTCGTTTAGGCTCTGCCAGAGATCGTGTGTCATACAACGCTTCTCGCCCATGCAGTTTTCCTTGCCTTCACACTGGCGCGAATCCATTTGCTCTTCAACCGCGACAACGATTTGTGCAACAGTGGTCGCATCGGCAGAATTTGCCAGCCGATATCCGCCTCCAGGTCCGCGCACGCTGTCAACGAGTTCGGAGCGACGCAGCTTCGAAAACAGCTGCTCGAGGTAGGACAACGAAATCTTTTGCCGCTCGGCGATGTTGGCCAGCGTAACGGGACCTTCTTTAGCGTTTATCGCCAGGTCGAGCATTGCGGTCACAGCAAAACGGCCTTTGGTGGTCAATCGCATAGATCCTCCGGAACGGGAACAAGGTAATCGGTCGGGGTCAATCAAACGGCACACCCAACAACCAATAACCAACTAATTCACTCAAGTTTACTAAAACCAACGGTTTTAATCAACTATTTTTGCCGGGCTAGTGCAATCCTAGCGGGAGCGAGCTCCTGGGAACTTCTAAAAACCCCCCGACCCTAAGTTTAGACCGCATCGACTAAGGGACTAGCAATGAGAAACCGCACTGGCGATTTGTTTTCGAGAGCACGACGGGAAGAGAAGCTCGTTCAATTCACCGGGGTGCTTGACAGGCTAGAGCATCTGGTTGATTGGACCGGGTTGGCCGCCGCCGTCAACGCGGTCACTGGGCGCGAAGCGGCGCGCCCGCAAGGCGGACGCCCGCCGTACCCGACAGCGGTGTTGCTCAAGATTGTCGTCCTCCAACAGCTCTACGGCAACCTCCCCGACGAACAGATGGAATACGCATTGCTTGATCGCCTCTCTTGGCAACGCTTCATCGGCATGGCCGACGCCCGCGATCTGCCTGACGCCCGCACCCTCTGGGCCTTCAAGAACTTGATTGCTGGTGGCGGCGGTGCTGAGGCCCTGTTTCGTGAGGTGGGCCACCAGCTCGCCCGAGCCGGTCTCACCGCCAAAGGCGGACAGTTGATCGACGCCACCATTGTCGAAGTGGAAGGGGCTCGGTAAAACGGACGCCATGGATTTGGTCAATACTTTCAATCCAAGGAGTTCTGAATGTCATCAATACCGAAACGAGTATTCACCAGCGAGTATCGCGCGGAAGCCGTAAAGCTTGT
>JBIIYQ010000005.1:0-51855 GCA_044346745.1 Usitatibacteraceae bacterium
GTCGTGCTCTCGAAAACAAATCGCCAGTGCGGTTTCTCATTGCTAGTCCCTTAGTCGATGCGGTCTAAACTTAGGGTCGGGGGGTTTTTAGAAGTTCCCCTCTGCGTGTGTCGCGCGCGGTGGCTGAGTTGCTCGCTTAGCGCCCGAACAGACCTTTCAGCATATCAACTGGATTGGGTTTCTTTTCTTCTTTCGCTTTCGGTGCATCTTTCGGTGCATCTTCGCGGCCGCTGCGTGAGCGTGACTCACCGCCCATGCCACCGAGCATCGACATGAATGTCGACTTCACGCGTACCTTGGTCTGCCAGTCAGGTTCCCACGCAATTTTCGGGTCGGTCGGGCGTGGTGGGAAGGCAAAGAATGCTTCTGAACCATAGGCGATCATGCGCAACATACCGCCCGCATCGTCTCCACGGCCGCCACCGCTGCCGAAGATGCCCTTGGGGATCGCGCATTTAGTGGCGCTTGCGGGCAGCAGCACTTTTTCGCCGAGCCACTTGTCGATGTTGCCGTTCGATTGATAGTCCATCAAGCCGAAGCCGGTTTCTGGCAACTCACTAGACGTCCAAAAAATCATCTCGCCGCCTTCGCCGCGGCTATCTGACTTACCACCCATCGCGGTGATGAAGTACGCGCGTGCATGCGGAATCGATTTCCACTCAAGATTCACGCCACCTTCAGCAACCTTGGCTTGGCTGAGTTCAATCGGCGGCATCAGGTCTTGCGGCGCACCAAGCGTGACCTTGAACGATTCGGGGATGCCGTTGCCGGTAAAGGTATGTTGGCCGACGAGCGACGCGTTATCTGGCACGCGACGATCGTCTTCTTTATTCGGCCAAGCCGGATGGCCGGGCTCGGAGCGCGCGCCTTTGGTGGTGGTCCCGCGCGCGATAAAGATTTTGGCGAAGTCGTCGATACGGGCGTTAGCCATGTCGAGCACGCGTGGCTGGCCCGGACGAATGGTTTCGCCGCAGCCCCAATACAGCATGATCTTGCCCTTGGGCGGTTCGTAATCGGTGCGCTCAATCGGGCGCTCGTCCGGTGGCGTTGCGGGCAGTGGCTTTTCCGGAATCGGGGCGATGAGTTTGAGCAAGTCGCCGAGGTTCATGACGGATGGCACGGCCTGCACAGCTTCGGCGATCGAACGGTTTTTGCTGGTGTAAACCGACACGTCTACAAACTTGCCGCTGCTAAAGCCGAACGAGCGCGTGTTGCCGAAGCTGTTGCCGCGACCCGTGGCGCCTCCTGCAGCACCTTTGAGCAATCCACCTATCGCACCGAATGCGCCGCCAGATTGGCCGCCCTGCATCGCGCCACCGAACATGTTTGCGCCGGGCATATCGCTGGCGGCAGTCGCCACATCGATAAAGGCGTAGGCAATCGGTGGCTTTACGACTTGTGGCGGCACCTTGGCTTGGCCATGGGCAGACGAAGCCATTGTGGACGCAACCGCGCATGAGATTAGGCTGAGGCGCAAAACAGCAGGAGCAGCATGGCGCGAGTGAGGTCGGAATACATTCATTTCAAAATCCTTTGCGGACGGTTAATGAAGGTGCGCGTGGTATGAGTGTTGGTTGGAATCGATTATGGGTAAATGAGAGCGGCGAATCCAGCAAAAACACGTGTAGTGATCACCCGATTAGGGGATGGTTACATTCGCGTTAACGGGTCAAAGCTTGGGCACCAACGCAGCCATCGCCGCAGCGTCGCGTTGCGAATCTGCCTCTAGTCCACGAATCACGCCGACCCGATCATTCGCGGACCGATTCTGGCTCACCTTCCATTTGCCAACCAGGCTCTGTATCTCGATTTCGATGCCCACAATGGCGCGGGCGGTGGCGCGGATGTAATCGTCGGGGGCGTCACTCACCTTCCATGGTTTTGGCAATCTCGCTTCGCTGGTGTCAGTTGATTGTGTGACATGGGAGTGCAGCCAATCGGCGTCGTCGTGCGCGGTCAGTGTGCCGATGGCGTGGGCCACCGCGTAGTTCCACGTCGGCACCACCTTTCCGTGTTCGGCTTTAGACGCATACCAAGATGGCGTGATGTAGGCTTCCGGCCCCTGAAAAATCACCAACACGTTTTGTCCATCTGCGTCTTGCCACAGCGGGTTCGCGCGTGCCACGTGGCCAAGCAAACTACCATGTTCACCAACGTCGGCATCCAACAGCAGCGGAATGTGATCCGCGTCGAGTCCATGCGGGGTCACGCGCACAATGGTGGCCAGCCGATGTGCCCGCATCAGCGCGTGTAACACTTCGCGATCGTGTTCCGCAAAATGTGCCGGGACGTACATGCGCTATTTCGCCGACCAGCTATCTTTTAACGTCACCGCGCGATTCCACTTGGCGTCGCCAGGCTTGGAATCGACCCGATCGGCAACGAAGTAACCATGACGCTCGAACTGGTAGGGTGTGTCAGCAACGGCGTCTTTCAAGGCAGGCTCAAGATAGGCGGTGATGACCTGCTTGGAGGTCGGGTTCAGATCATCGAGGTAATTCTCTGTCGTGCGCCCAGGATGCGGCGCACTAAACAGGCGATCAAACAATCGCACTTCCGCCGCGTGAGCGTGTTTGGCCGACAGCCAATGGATATTGCCTTTGACTTTCACTGAGTCTGCGCCGGGCGAACCTGATTTTGTTTCCGGCAAATACTCAGCCAGCACCTTGGTGACATTACCGGCCGCGTCTTTTTCAACGCCCGTGCACTTGATGACGAACGCATAACGCAGTCGCACGCTGTTACCGGGGAACAAGCGGAAGAATCCTTTTGGTGGTGTTTCTTCAAAGTCTTCACGTTCGATCCAAAGTTCGCGCGAAAACGGCATCTCGCGTTTGCCGAGTTCAGGTTTCTGCGGATGGTTGGGCGCTGCGCACGTTTCGCTGGCGGCAGCGTCGTAGTTGGTGATTTCCAACTTGAGCGGGTTCAACACGGCGACCCGTCGTTCACATTGCACATTCATGACTTCGCGATGGCAATCTTCAAACACACTCATGTCGATCCACGAATCGGACTTCGAAATGCCCGCACGCTCAATAAACAACTGAAAACCTTCCGAAGAAAAGCCGCGCCGCCTTGCGCCAACGAGTGTCGGCATGCGCGGATCGTCCCAGCCATCAACATACTTTTGGTCTACAAGCTGTTTGAGATAACGTTTGCTCAGCACGATGTAGGTGAGATTCAAGCGTGAGAACTCAATTTGTTTCGGTAGCGGATGCAGCAGCTCACCCACCTCGGCAAGTTTGGCGAGCAACCAGTCGTACCACGGGCGCTGGTCTTCGAATTCGAGTGTACAAATCGAGTGGGTGATGTTCTCCAACGCATCTTCAATCGGATGCGCATAGGCATACATCGGGTAGATGTGCCACTTGTCGCCTTGCCGATGGTGGTGCGCGTGTTTGATGCGATAGATCGCCGGGTCGCGCAGGTTGATGTTGGGCGAGGCCATGTCGATCTTGGCGCGAAGGACGTGCGAACCTTCGGCGTGTTTGCCGTCACGCATGTCACGGAAGAGAGCCAAGTTTTCGGCAACGGTTCGATTGCGGAAGGGCGAATCTTTGCCCGCTTCGGTCAATGTGCCGCGATTGGCGCGCATTTCGTCTGCACTCTGCGTGTCCACATATGCGTCGCCGTGTTCGATTAGGTGTTCGGCAAAGCGATACATCCAATCGAAATAATCACTGGCGAAATAAATCGGTGAAGTAGGGCTGTCGTAGTCCGATTTACCACCCAACCAGCGCACGGCATCAACGATGCCATCAACAAATTCCTGTTCTTCTTTCTCCGGATTCGTATCGTCAAATCGGAGATGACAGACGCCGCCGTAATCTTTAGCCAAGCCGAAATTCAGCAGAATGGATTTTGCGTGCCCAAAGTGCAGGTAGCCATTCGGTTCCGGCGGGAAACGCGTGCGAATCTTGGCGGTGTCGGCGGGGGCGTTCTGTTGCTCGGCCGCTGTGCCGGGATTGCCACTCCATTTGCGGCCCGCGTACGCGTTCGCGGCTAAGTCCGCATCGATAATGTTGCGGATGAAATTAGTGGCGTGTGGTGCGGCTTCACTGCCGTCGGCTTTATTGCGGGAATCGTTGGACATTGTTTTTCTGGACGGTGCGAACGTGTGGCAAAAGGATATCGAGGCCTATTTTCGCCTGTATTTTGACAAATTGCCGCGACGCAGCAGAATTCAGCGGCGAGAGCGAACTGGCAAAGTGCAATAGGGACGGGCGTTTTCAAGCAAAAACTGCTGAAAGTGCCCGCCAAACGGCGACTCTGCTACGTTGTTGATAACGCTGCTTCCCGACCCCGCGCCTCGTTCACTCGTGTCAGCGCCACCATCGCGGCGATAAAGAACACGCCAGTGATCAACATCGCGAGGCGGTGGTTTCCACCTGACGCCCAAGATACCGCGCCGTAGGTGAGGGGCCCCGCGACGGCGGCTAGCCGTGTGGCCACGCCCCACAAACCAAAGAATTCCGCCGACCGTGCCACCGGAGAGAAGTACGCCACCATCGCCCGGCCGGCAGATTGACTGGAGCCCATGGCGATACCGGCCAAGTTCGCCGCGACCCAGAACAGCCCAGGTGTGGTGGCAAACCACGCAAAACCAACCATCAATAACCAAACGCCCAAGGTGATCATGAGCGCGCGCTTCTTGCCGATGACGTCTTGCACGTAACCAAAACCAAACGCGCCGATACAAGCGGTTACGTTGACAACTAACACCAGCATCAGCGTTTCTTTGGTTTTGAAGCCTATCACTTCTTGCGCGTAGATCGCGGCGAGTGTGATGATGGTTGCGACGCCGGCTTGATAACACGCACCACAAACAAACATCGCCATCAGATCACGATAACGCGCCGCGTCTTTTGCCGTTTCGCGGAGCCGTTGCCAGGCGCTCTCATCACTCACGCCGGTCGGTGTTGCGCGTTCTTTGAGCCAGATAAACGTGATCGACGCGCCGAGGATGTAAACCGCTGCGGTGATGAGATTGGTAACGGGCACGGCATCTGATGTAGACCCTCCGCGTGATTCTGCGGACATGATCCCGGCGAGGCAGAGCCCAAGCGCCAACAATCCACCGACATAACCCAAACTCCAACCCCAGCCGGAGACCTTGCCCATCGCATCGGCGCGTGCGAGTTCCGGCAAAAATGCAGCGGTGACGTTCTCGCCGATCGCGTAGCAAAAATTGGAGATGACCACGAGTGTGACGGCCAGCCAGATATCACCTTGTTGTGCGTAGCAGAGACCGGCGGTCGCCAACACGCAGCCGGTCGTCACCAACATCAGCACTCGTTTCTTTGCTGCATGTGCGTCCGCGTAGGCGCCAATGACCGGCCCCAGCGCCATCACTGCGAGATATGAAACGGCGAGTGTTGCCGTCCAAGCGAACGTCGCCCAAGCCGCACCGTTACAGACAACCGACACGAAGTAGGCGTTAAACACGGCGGTGAGTACCACTGTCGTGTAGCCAGAATTGGCGAAGTCGTACATCGCCCACGCAAACACTTCACGTTTGGCGACGCCGGGATTCAGTGCGGTGCTCATGTGTTTAGCCTAGGCATGCGCTTGTCTTGCTGAAAATGCATGTTTGTGGGAGTAAGCGACCAGCTTGTCGGGAAAGGCTGAACCACAGCCTTCCGGCTGATGATCGCCTGAAAGTAGGCGAGGTGCAACACTCAAGGGAAAAATGTTGCACCGCACAATGCATTCAGTAGTTGCAAAAAAAATTATTTTTTGGCAACCTAACTAACATTTCGATGAAAAAGTCAGGTTGATGGAATCCCTTCCCGAAAGTCATGAGCTTGCCGGTCGCTATCGGGCGGTGTTGGAGCTGATGAGCGACGCCGTGGTCGTGAGCGACGCCAATGGGCGCGTCGTTGATGTTAACTCCAAGGCCCAGCAGTTGTTCGATATTGATGTTGACGACGTCATCGGCAGGTCAATTGAGCTTCCGTCGTGGCAAGGTTTTCTCGAGAATGGTGACCCAATTCCGGAACCCAATTCATTTGGTATGCAGGCGCTAGAGACAGGGCGGCGCCATGGCGGTGTAGTGCGTTTTGATGTGCCGGGTGACGATCCCAAATGGCTTGTGGTCAACGCGAGCCCGCTAATTGGCGAGGACGGCTCTGTCATCGGTGTTCTCAAGGCAATGACGGATATCTCTCGATTGCGCGAGGCCGAAGCGAAGCTCGTGGGGCAACAAGCGAGCGAGTACGATGTAGAACCGACGCCGAATGTGCTTTCCGACCTGTCCCACGAGCTGCGCACACCGCTCAACGCGGTGCTGGGATTCTCCAAACTGGCGCTCGCAAGGCCGTCCATCAGTGTCGACGAGAAAGGGGCCAGATATCTTGGCCATGTGCAGGACGCTGCAAGGCATATGCTGGCGCTGATCAACAATCTCCGCGACATCGGTCGGGTTGATGACGGTCAGATGCTGCTGCTTGCCGCCCAAGTTGACATGCGACCGCTCGTGTTGGAAATCGTCGCTTGGCTTCAAGCGCCTGCTGTAGAAGCTTGCGTCAACGTGATTGTAGATAACGGCGGAGAGGACGTGGTGGCGCAGGTGGATCTATTGTTCACCAAGCAGATTCTGCTCAATCTCGTTTCAAACGCCATCAAGTACAACCGCGCACATGGTTGGGTCCGTATCGGTATCTCGTCGGCGGATGGCTGGTGCACGGTTTCAGTCGCCGACTCGGGATATGGTATGACGGCAGACGAACTAGAGCGTTTGTTCATTCCTTATTCGAGACCAACGCAAGAGGGCAGCTCTGCCGATGGGACGGGACTCGGTTTGGCGATTTCCAAGAAACTGGTGGACGCCATGGGCGGGGAACTACTTGTTTCCAGCGTCAAGGGCGAGGGAAGTCAGTTTGCGCTGCGCGTCCCGTCGCTGCCAGTATAGACGGTGCGACGCTAGCAACAACCTGAACTCCGACGAGCCCCCTGGCTACCCAGCCGTACTGCGTTGGATGCGGGCGCGGGCATTTTGGTATGTCTACAAAGGTATAAGTGCCACCGATAACTTTATGGCAGGCATGCCGTGTTATCGAGCCTCGCACGCATTTCGTGCCCGGCTATAGTCTGCCGCCAGCCATTGCCCAAGGTGCGGCCTGTCAGAAACAACAATGCACCCAAAAGGTGCATTGTCAAGGCCACGGCGTTCTCGCGGATCGCGCAGGGTGGCGATCTCCGCACACATCATTTACGGTAGCCTGAACCGCGATACTTCCTCGGCCAAGCCATGCGCTTGCTGGTTCAAGCTGCCGGCAGCGGCGGCTGTTTCTTCAACCAGCGCAGCGTTTTGTTGGGTCATGCGGTCGAGCTCCTGCACGGACGAATTTACTTGTGCGATGCCAGAGCTTTGCTCGGTCGCCGAAGTTGAGATTTCTCCTAACAGGCTACCCATACGTTTCGCGCTGGTGACAATTTCAGCCATCGTATCGCCGGCGCTCCTCACCACTTTGGTGCCAACATGTACTTGCTCGACACTGCCGGAGATCAGCACCTTGATTTCTTTAGCGGCGTCGGCGCTTCGCTGTGCGAGGCTGCGGACTTCTGATGCAACCACTGCAAAGCCTCGGCCCTGTTCACCGGCGCGAGCTGCCTCAACCGCCGCGTTGAGCGCAAGGATGTTGGTTTGGAAGGCGATGCCGTCGATGGTGCCGATAATCTCGCTGATTTTCGATGACGAAGTGTTGATCGCTTCCATGGTGGTCACCACGCGGGAAATAACCTCGCCGCCACGTTCGGCAACCTGAGTATTCGAATGGGCAAGTGACGCCGCTTGTTGGGCGTTTTCAGCCGAGTTCTTGACGGTGGCAGATACCTGTTCAACGGAGGCGGCGCTTTCTTCTAAGTTCGCGGCGGTCTGTTCCGTACGGGAGGAAAGATCCGCAGAGGCCGAGGCGATCTGGGTGGAAGCTTCTACGATCGAATCAGACGACCTGCGTACCTGCGAAACGATGCCCCGCAACGATTGCTGCATATTGCTGAGTGAGAGCATGAGGCGCGCGGCTTCATCGCTGCCCCAAGGGTTGGGCGATTTTGTAAGGTCGCCGGCGGCCATTGACTCAAGATGACGCTGTACTTCGCGTAGCCCGCCCTGGGTCACAAGGTGAAATGAGCGGAACAGGTATAACGCTAGCAGCATTGTAAAGGAGAGAATGATCAAGGACGCGTTACGCTCTGATGCGGTCTCCTTTACGCGCTCCGACAGCAATTGATCTAGTATTCCCAGCAGCTTGGCGTTGACCTCAAACTGCGCGTCGATGGCACGGTTTGCGGCGTTCACAAATGCGGCGCGGTCGACCTTGAGGAGCTCGCCTTTGAGGAAGGTTTTTTCGATGTCATCCAAGTAGGCGCGCAACGCCCGGCTTGCGGCTTCGTGCTCAATTGCGGTCTTCAGTTCCGGGCGGGCCTTGAGCACTTTTCCGAGGTTAAAGTCGAACGCCTTCTTGTGGTAACTCGCGAGCGGGAAGTTCTGATGCAGCACTGCAACCTGCGCCGGTGTCATCTCGCCGGTAGCCAAAACTACGTTGCCCACGCCACGCATTTTGGCCATGGCCTCGACCAGTGTTGTGGAGCGGTTCGTCGCAGTATCCATCAGGTAGTAAGTTTCAATCGCAGGATCCAGCGCCAGACCGGACGTATCGAGGACTTTGTCGAGGATCGTCAGAATTGCGTCAACGCTCGCGGTGTGCGCGGCGAAGACGGTGTCAGGCGCGCCGCTTGTCGACTTTGCGGCTGAGGCGGCCTGAAGGTAGGCGTTGTAAACGACATTGGTCTCCAAGCTGACACCGAGCTTGCCTTCGACGTCTGCTAGCTTCTTTTGCTGCTCGTCGTATTGCCTGGCGAGCACGGCAGCGTCGGGCGAAACTGCGCCGCGCGCAGCGGCGGTTGCAGTCATACGGTTAGACTGTGCCAGTTTTAATAGTGGGATCAATTCCTTAATATAGGCAACACCAACGCGCTCTTGCGCTGCAACATTGATCACTTCCTGTTTAGCGCTTACGTAGGAGTAAGCGAGAAATACGATGGGGAGGAGGAATGTCAGGGAGACGAGTACCGCTTTACTTGAAAAGTCGATTCGGCGAAATAGCTTGACGCCAGGTGCCCAAGCGCCATGGTGTTGAAAGAATCCAATCAAGGAGGGCGATGTCGGACGGGTGTTGGGCTTGTTGGCGGCTGAAGGTGAGTTAAGAACGGCGGACATGTTTTTTTCCCCAAGATAGATTTAGTTAAACGTAACGTACAAAAAGACAAATTAAGCTTTGATGCCGAAAGAATATCCGACACGCACCACATTGAAAGCGGTGAGTTAGCAGGGAATACGGCCTCAATTAGGCAAACTTGAATTTTTTGACGCAGTCTCAATGAACGTGACTTCTTTCGCCCTGTCCTGCCAGCGCAGGTGTTGTAATTGTTCGCTGGGACGACGAGTTTTTCAGAAGATCCCAACCCAATACCTAAAGCGTTCACCCTAGGGGGCAGGTATACATGTGGTTCGCAGTGCCCGCAGATACTCGACCTTCTATCTTTGCGTCGGTATCGCCAAAGACAAAGGGCACCGTTCCCGGTGCCCTCTGAGTCACGCTGACAGCCTTTAGCCGCTTAAGCCGATACCAATACCTATAACCCTGCTTGACCGTAGTGCGCGTTGTGCTGCTTTCCGTTCCGACGATTCATCAACGATACGCTGGCGAGATGGCTCCAGCGAGTCTTGTTTGTTGTCCGGATCGTCGGGGCAGCACTTGCGTGCGGCGACGCGACAAATGAAGTATGAATGACGATAGAAATCGGCAAAGCAGCGACGTACAGGGGGTTTCGGCACTATTTCTATTTACTTGAGTGCCGGAGCGCAATTAATTTGAGATGTCGGCCCTAGGGCTTGGATACCGGCTTGGTGTTTTCCGCAAGGAAGGCAACGGCACGCTCCAAGACACGATCACGATTGAACAGGTAGTCCTCACGCGTCATCTTGACTTCAATATCCGGCGCAACACCATCACCTTCAATACGCCCGCCAGACTTGGTCACAAAGCCGATTTCGCTGTAAGCCATTTGTGCACCGCCGGGAACATCCGCGAGGCCGAAGTAGCCGAGCAGGCAGCCACAGGTCCGCTGGCCGATCAAGGTCGCGCGTTTGGTCTCTTTCATCATGCTGGAAAAGATCTCGGACGCCGACGCTGAACTTTCGTTGGTCAACACGACCACGGGTTTGGTGTAAGCCTTGTCGCCTATACCTTTGATATCTTCTTCCATCTTGGTGATGGGGTAGAAGAAAACAGAAATAGGCTTGCCGGTTCGGGTCAACGTCTTCATCCCGGTTTGTTTGTCTTTGAAGAATCGCGACAGCAGATTGGCCGACATGGCACCCGAGCCACCACCGTTGTTGCGTAAATCAATGATCATGCCGGGCGTGTCCTTCATCTTTTCAATCTCGGCAATGATGCCGCCTTCAAGATTGCCTAGAAAGTTGGAAAAACGAATGTAGCCAAAGCCGGAAGGCAACGCACGCGGGGTGAAGTCCGGTGGCGTGGAGAATTTGCGCCGTTTCATGCGCACATCCAGGTTTGTGCCGTCTGGTCGGACAAACCCCATCGAAACCTCGGTACCGATGTCGCCGGCGTTTATCTTGCGAACCGCACCACGGGTGCGTGCCCAGGGGGTTGAGGTGTCGCGTGATTCAGCAACCAACCGACGATATAGGGCGAGGGCGGCTTCGCCATCGATGGTACGAATGGTCATACCGGCACGAACGCCTGCCCACCACGCGTCAGATTGGGGGTTCACGCTGGTGACGACAATCGTGTCGTCTAGTTCGACAAACCCCACGCCTAGGCTGTGCGATTCGTTGTTACGCTGCTGCTGCACCAGCTTCGGCGAATGAATGCGGGTATGCGAATCTCTTAGCTCACCGGTCATCTTGTCGAGCAGTTCCCAAAACTCATCGTCGGTTTTTGTGGCTAGGAGCTGCGGCTCGTACTTTGTGCGCACTGCCTTCCAGTCGAGGCCATTCAGTTTTGGATCGTAATAACGTTCATTGACGGTCGTCCACACAAAATCAATCGCTGCCTGGCGAAAGTTGTCCTCTGGTATCGGCACGGGGGTGACCGGTACGGGAGGGGCGACGGAGGTACGGGTGAGGACGCGATTTGGGTCGAGAACGGAGCAGCCAGTGGCGGTCAACAGAAGAAACCCGCAGATAAGTGGACGGGCGAAGCAGGGCAGGGGTGGCACTTGCAGAAATAGGGGCATTGGTGGCGTCGTTAGAGTGAGGCAGAGAGCGTGCCGACGCGGCAGTTTATCAGCGCAATTTAGCTTGTTGACCACAACGTCGCGAACGGTAAGCAGCAGATTCGCGGTAAACTTCGCCCGCCCGTTTTGGCTGTGACACAATCATGGCCAGAAGTTGGGTTTGGATCAATTGTTGGCATCGGACAACCAAGTCTTGCCAGAAACATCGATCCGCCGCGAAAACCACCGAAAACACGATTTGAGGAGTTCGTCGATGTCCGCTGTTCCATCCCCTGCTGCCGATCTGGCCGCATCTTCCGCCGCAGCCTCCGCTTCTTCGTCGGCGACCAATACGACCCTCGACGACAAATACCTGCTTGACCATGGCCGCGTCTATCTGACGGGCACCCAGGCACTGGTGCGGCTGCCGATGATTCAGCGCCAGCGTGATCTTGCCTCCGGTCTGAATACCGCTGGATTCATCTCCGGCTACCGTGGCTCCCCGCTCGGTGCGTACGATCAGGCGCTGTGGAAAGCGAAAAAATTCCTCAAAGAAAAACACGTCTTTTTTACGCCGGGCGTAAATGAAGAGTTGGCCGCAACGGCGGTCTGGGGCTCACAGCAGGTCGGGTTGTTCGCCGGCGCGAAGTACGACGGTGTGTTTGGCATGTGGTACGGCAAAGGTCCGGGTGTGGACCGTTCGGGCGACGTGTTTAAACACGCCAACGCCGCCGGCACCTCCAAGTACGGCGGGGTGTTGCTGATTGCGGGTGACGATCACGCCTGTAAGTCGTCCACGCTGCCACACCAATCTGAACACGCCTTTGATGCGGCGATGATTCCGGTTTTGTATCCCACGGGCGTGCAGGACATCATCGAGCTTGGGTTGCACGGATTCGCGATGTCGCGCTACTCCGGTTGTTACGTCGCACTGAAGTGTGTGTCGGATACGGTTGATGCATCGGCGTCGGTGAATCTGGATATTGATTCGCCGCGTGTGGTGTTGCCGGACGACATCGATCTGTCTTCAGGTGGTGTGCACATTCGCTGGCCGGATGTGCCGCTTGAACAAGAATTACGTTTGCAGCACGACAAGATTTACGCGGCACTTGCTTATGCGCGCGTGAACAAACTCAATCGCGTGACCATTGATTCGAATGAGCCCAAGCTCGGCATCATCGCCTCCGGCAAGAGTTATCTCGACACCATGCAAGCACTTGAAGACCTCGGCATCGACGCACGCCACGCTGCGGAGATTGGCTTGCGGGTGATGAAGGTTGCTATGCCGTGGCCGCTTGAGCCGACTGCCGTGCGAGAGTTCGCTAGCGGCCTTGACGAAGTGCTGGTGGTCGAAGAGAAGCGCCAGCTAATCGAGTATCAGCTCAAAGAGCAGCTCTACAACTGGCGCGACGACGTACGGCCGCGCGTCATTGGCAAATATGACGAACACGGCGAATGGGAAACACATCGTAGTCCGTGGTTGTTGCCAGCAGCAGGGGAACTGACACCCGCGATGATTGCGCGAGTGATCGCAAAACGCATTGGAAAGTTCTACACCTCAAAGATCGTTGAAGCACGCTTAAAGTTTATTGAGGACAAAGAGGCGGCGCTCGCACGACCGCGTTCGAAGGTCGCACGCATTCCGTATTTCTGTTCAGGCTGCCCGCACAACACCAGCACCAAAGTTCCTGAGGGCTCAAAGGCACTGGCCGGTATTGGTTGCCACTACATGGCGACGTGGATTCGTCCGGAAGAAACCATGACCTTCACGCAAATGGGCGGAGAAGGTGTGCCATGGGCGGGCATTGCGCCGTTCACCGAAACCAAACACGTGTTTGCCAATCTCGGTGATGGCACCTATTTTCACTCGGGGCTGTTGGCCATTCGGGCAGCGGTGGCGGCGAAGGTGAACATCACCTACAAGATTTTGTTTAACGATGCCGTGGCGATGACCGGCGGCCAGCCGGTCGATGGTCCGCTCAACGTTCCACAGATTACGCAGCAGGTCCACGCCGAAGGCGTTGGTCGGATCGTGGTGGTGACCGACGAGCCGGAGAAGTATCCGGCGGCGTCGAACTTTGCGCCTGGTGTGACGGTGCATCATCGTGATGAGCTTGACCAGATTCAGCGTGAGTTACGTGAAATCGAAGGCACCACGGTGCTGGTGTATGACCAGACATGTGCTGCTGAAAAACGCCGTCGTCGTAAGCGTGGCACGTTCCCCGATCCGCAGAAACGCGTGGTGATCAATGATTTAGTTTGTGAAGGCTGCGGGGACTGCGGCAAAAAATCGAACTGCCTGTCGGTGATACCGGTGGAGACCGAATTCGGTCGCAAACGCGCCATCGATCAGTCTTCTTGCAACAAAGATTTTTCATGTGTGAAGGGCTTTTGTCCTTCGTTTGTGACTGTCGAGGGCGGACAGTTACGCAAGAAGAAGCCGGTGGTACAAGAGGTGTTTAACGCACTCTCCGAGCCGGTGTTGCCGTCGCTTGATGCACCTTGGGGAATCTTGGTGACGGGTGTGGGTGGCACAGGTGTCGTGACCATCGGCGCTTTGCTCGGCATGGCCGCACACCTCGAAAACAAAGGTGTCGCAGTGCTTGATATGACCGGCTTGGCGCAGAAGGGCGGGAGTGTTTACACACACGTTCGTATCGCTAAATCGCCGGAAGACATTTTTGCCGTGCGTATCGCAGCGGGTGAAGCCGACGCGTTGCTCGGTTGCGACATGATTGTTTCGACCTCGGACGAGGCGATTGCCAAAATGCAGGCCAATCTCACACGTGGTGTGGTGAATGCCGAAGTCTCAACGACCGGAGAATTCACCAAGAAGCCGGATCTGCATATCCCCGTGACGGAACTCGAGGCGACGTTACGCGAAACGATGGCGGCGGTTGAATTTGTCGACGCCACCGGCATCACCACCGCGTTGATGGGAGACGCTATTTTTACCAACCCGTTTGTGATGGGTTATGGTTATCAAATCGGCTTGATTCCCGTGTCTGCAGCATCAATTCTTCGCGCGATCGAGCTAAACGGGGCGGCTGTCGAGAAGAACAAACAAGCCTTTGATTGGGGTAGACGCGCTGCCGTCGATATTGCAGCGGTAAAGAAAGTTGCTTTTCCAGTCGAGCCCATCAGCGGCATCTACAAGTTATCGGAGTCCGTCGAAGAGATGGTTGGACGCCGCAAAACGTTTTTGACTGGTTACCAGAATGCAGCCTACGCCGAGCGTTATGCGGCGTTGGTGAAACGAGTCTCAGAAATTGAAGCGCAGAAGTTTCCGGGCAAAAAGGCGCTCAGCGCTGCGGTGGCGCGTTATTACTTCAAGGTGTTGGCATACAAGGACGAATACGAAGTCGCACGGCTGTACGCTGATATGGGATTCAAAAAGAAGGTGGCTGAGCAGTTTGAAGGTGACTTCAAGCTCACCTTTCATCTGGCTCCCCCGGTGATGTCGGCCGTGGATCCCACGACCGGCGAGCCACGCAAGAAGGTGTTTGGCCCATGGATGATGACGGCCTTTGGTGTGCTGGCGAAGTTCAAAGGCTTGCGCGGCACGGCGCTGGATGTATTTGGCTACACGGCAGAGCGAAAGAGTGAGCGGCAGTTGATTGCCGACTACGAAGCGCTGGTCGATGAATTAGTGCGAGACGTGACGGCGGCGAATTACGAAACTGCGGTGGATTTAGCCTCAGTGCCGGAGCATATCCGCGGGTTTGGCCACGTGAAGCACGCCCATCTGCTGGATGCGAAGGCTCGCTGGACGGAGTTGCTGGCCAAGTTTCGTAGCGGCGAAGTTGCGCGTGAAATCCGCATTCGTGCGGCAGCCTAGTAGCAAGCGGCCGAAAGTCTAGCATTGGCGGGCATCTTCAAGGCATTTGCCCTGAAGATGCCCGTGGATACTAGTGTTTCTCAATCCCAATGATATCGTCCAGCTTGGGATTACGCCGATGGTTCACACGGTTCCAGTACATGATGGCGACCATCAATACCGCAACCACCGAGCCAAAAATGACGATGACGGTGTTGATATGCCAGTTGAATGACAACATCACCGAGTACGCCGCGACCATCAGCAGGATATTGAGCTGCTCATTGAAGTTTTGCACGGCAATCGAGTGGCCTGCCGATAGCAATACGTGGCCGCGATGCTGCAGTAGCGCATTCATCGGTACCACAAAGAAACCACCTAGGCCACCGACCAAGATCAGCACGGTGTACACCGCCGGCTTAGAGAAGGTGAATGGCATCACCATCACGAATAACCCCATCGCCACACCAAATGGCAATACCTTGAGGGCAGTCTTGAGTGTCATGAATTTGCCGGCAATCACGGCACCCACCACGGTACCGACCGCTGTGATCCCCATCAGGATGGACGCTTGATCGAGTCTCAGTCCCAACTGTTGTTTGCCCCATTCGAGGACGATCAGTTGCAGTGTTGCGCCGGCCCCCCAGAAGAGTGTTGTCACGGCTAGCGAGATCTGGCCGAGTTTGTCGCGCCACAAGGTATCAACGCAGTGCCAAAAATCGGTGACAAGTTTGATCGGGTTGCGCCCTTGTGACGCATAACGCGCACCGGTGTCCGGAATGTTGAGGTTAAAGATTGCCGCGATCGCATAGAAGATGGCGATGACCAAGATTGCGGCTTCGGGCGCGGTATCAACGCCGGAAGCGAAGTGCGGGATGTCTAGCGACAACAGCATGCCGGAAATTTTAGGGCTGATGAGTGCGCCGCCGAGGACCGTGCCAAGGATGATCGAAACTACCGTCAGGCCCTCAATCCAGCCGTTGCCCTTTACGAGTTGATTGGCGGGCAATAACTCGGTCAGGATGCCGTATTTGGCCGGCGAGTACATCGCCGCGCCGATGCCGACAATCATGTAGCCATAAAACACCACCCAAAACTCGGTATTGCCGGGCAACGGTATGGCGTCGTAGAAGAAGATCACAAAACAGCCGATGATCTTGATCGAGTTGGTGATGAACATCACCTTGCCCTTGGGCATCGAGTCGGCGAAGGCACCGACAAACGCCGCCAGTACCACGTAGGCAACCGCGAAGCCCCACTTGACCATCGGCGTCATCCACGCCGGACCTTCTAGTAACTGAATGAGCGCGATGGCGGCAATAAACAGCGCGTTATCGGCGAGCGAGCTAAAAAATTGCGCCGCCATGATGGTGTAGAAGCCTTTTTTCATGGCGCTACCGGTGTGACGCGTCGTGCTAGAGCGGATAAGGTCAAGATATTGTCTTTGTGTCCCACGCCCTTGATGGCGTTTTGGGATGTTTCGAATGGTGCGCTATGGATTGCTTCGGATGCGAATTGACTCGCATGTTAACCGAACGCAGCAAAGGCGGCGAATGCGGCGGTGCAGCAACTACTGGTAAGTGCCGCGGAATTGCAGGCTTTGTTCAAGCACGGTCTTTTTTGCGCCTCTTTCGCCTCGAGTGTAGGCGGAATTTTCAACGGGAATACCCTCAGGGCCGTAGTCAGCCGCGCACAGACCAAGCATGCACAAAGCAACTTGTGCAATTTGCTTAGGCGTTGCGGGCTTATCCCGTTCTAGCTGTTGTCGAAATGCCGCCATCGAAGAGCGCTTCGAAATGACATCTTCTGGATCGCGCTGCCCAGTCACTACGATTTCATCAATCCCGCGTTTCGCCGCGTCATCTTCGTCGCGTTTGGCAGCGAGTGAAAATCGTTTCGGCTGCGGCGCATTGACGAAGTCTTTCGGCAGTTTGCGAACCGCTGCTGCCGCGGGCGTTTCCAACTCAGCGGCGGACAACGGTGCTTGTGCATTTGCCACGTTTAACGTCGAACACATCAGCAGTGCGCAGAGCGGGGCAAGTGTTGTCGCCCATGCAATGTGCGCCGCCGATATGCCGACCATTTTCAAAGCACCTCTGCCGCGTGGTCGGCGAGTCTCGAGCGCTCGCCGCGTTGCAAGGTGATGTGACCAGAATGCGCCCAACCCTTAAACCGATCAACGACATACGTTAGACCGGACGAGCCTTCGGTGAGATACGGTGTATCAATCTGCGCGATGTTTCCCAAACACACCACTTTGGTGCCGGGCCCGGCGCGGGTGATCAAGGTCTTCATTTGTTTCGGCGTCAAGTTCTGCGCTTCGTCGATGATCAGAAACTTATTGAGGAAGGTTCGACCGCGCATGAAATTGAGCGACTTCACCTTGATACGGCTACGAATGAGATCGCGTGTTGCCGCACGGCCCCAATCGCCGGACTCCTCGTCTGAGGCATTGAGTACGTCAAGGTTGTCTTCCAATGCACCCATCCACGGGTTCATCTTCTCTTCTTCGGTGCCTGGCAAGAAGCCAATATCCTCGCCGACTGGAACGGTGACGCGGGTGATGATGATTTCCGAGTAGATTTTGTACTCCAGCGTCTGCATGAGACTCGCAGCGAGTGCCATCAGGGTCTTACCGGTACCAGCTTGGCCGAGTAGGGTGACGAAGTCGACCTCCGGGTCCATCAGCACGTTGAGCGCAAAGTTCTGCTCGCGGTTACGGGCGACGATGCCCCACACATTGTTTTTCTGATGGGTGTAGTCCTTCAGTGTTCGCAGAACACAGGTTTTGCCCTCCACCGCCTGAACCATCGCGTAGAAGGGTTTATCGCCGTCTTGAAATACAAACTCGTTCAAGATCATTGAACCGACCAGCGGGCCCTTGATGCGGTACAACGTGCGCCCTTGTTCTTGCCACGACTCCATGTCTTTGCCGTGTTTGTCCCAGAAGTCGGTCGGCAATTCACGCATGCCGGTGTAGAGGAGATCGGTATCCTCCAACACCTTGTCGTTGAAGTAATCCTCGGATGCCACACCGATGGCGCGCGCCTTGATGCGCATATTGATGTCTTTTGAGACGAGTACGACGCTTCGCTTGGGGTTGTGGTGCTGTAAATCTAGCGCGACCGCGATGATTTGGTTGTCCGCCTTGCCGCTGTCTGGCAGCGCAGTAGGAAATTCGACTGAGACAGGTCGCGTTTGCAACAGCATCCGACCTGCGGCGAGCCCGTTGCCGCGTCCCTTCAGGCTGATACCCTGATCGATGTCACCCTCTTGTCCGGTGACAATCTCATCTAGGAAACGTGAGGCTTGGCGTGCATTACGCGCCACCTCGGTCATGCCTTTCTTGTTGTTATCGAGCTCTTCTAGCGTGATCATCGGCAAATACACGTCATGCTCTTCGAAGCGGAAGAGTGACGTGGGATCGTGCATCAATACGTTAGTATCGAGTACAAAGATCTTGGTGTTTTTGTCCGATGCGCCTGCAGAGGCGCGTTTTGCGTTGCCGGGTTTAGGAGCCAAGGGGTGGGCCTTTTTCAAGTTTGACGAGAACGAGGAGAACTCAGGAAGCTGGACAAAACAATCAAAACGGGGACTTCAAGAGTGAACGCCCTCATGAGCGTCTCGCTCCGAAGGGCCACAAAAGTAAAACGCCCTCATGAGCGTCTCGCTCCGAAGGGCGTTAGGAGATTCCGGAAAAAAGCGGCTGTTCAAGTCGGCGCAGTGTCTAGATGCTGCTATTCGGAGGTACCATTTTGCTTCGCCGGGTCGTCGCGAGCGTCTGACGTGGAAGACTGGCTGGGCTAGAGGAATAGCACACTATCACAAGTTTTTGGCTAATGTTAAAGCGTTAATCCGGCGCACCCTCGCAGCCTTACGCTACGGCCAGACTATTGATTGCGGCCAAAACCTCGGCGGCGTGTCCATCAACCTTTACGCCGCGCCACTCGCGGACGATTTCGCCGTTTCGGCCCATGATAAAGGTGGAGCGTTCAATACCAAAGACCTTCTTTCCATACATTTTTTTCTCTTTGATGACGTCAAACAATTTGCACATCACCTCGTCTTGGTCCGAGAGCAGATCAAACGGGAAGTTCATCTTCGCCTTAAATCTATCGTGGCTCGCCACACTATCGCGCGAGACGCCAAAAACCATATAGCCGAGTTTTTTGAACTCCGCGTGCAAGTCACGGAACTGGCTTCCCTCGACCGTGCAGCCGGGCGTGTCGTCTTTCGGGTAAAAGTAAACGACGTAAGGATGTCCCTTGAAAGCGGCTGAGGCAAAGCGTTGATTGCCGCTGGCGGCGACTTCAAAATCAGGAATGGTTGTATTCATGTCGTTCCTATTGGGGATTGCCTAATGAGTGGAGTGCTGCGAAAAGCGCGGATACGGTAAACGATTAGTATGGTTGAGGTTGATGACGAATCTGCGACGCTGGACTCAGTTCTTCCTAAGCCGCCTCGGTAAGGACCGGCATCTCTGGCAAGAATGGTCGGCCTTGCATCAACAGGGTTCCGGATCGACCGGGCACTTCACCTTGTTCAGCTACAAAGTACGGCAAATGTTCGCGAGCCAACTTTGCCGCGACGGTTGCGGTGGCGACGAGTTCATAGCCCTGCGTTTTCCAGCCAACGATCAGTGCTTCGAGTGCGGGTAACAGTCGCATGCCCTCCAATTCGGCATGCATGGTGAAAACGTGGGGGGCACAATCGAACCCGACTACGGACGGCAGGCTTGCGCCATCCGGCCCGGTCATCGCCAGCAGCGAATCGGCGACGTTGGCCTCTGTCACGCCGTTGAGTCCGATTAACTCATCAAATGTTGGCAGCGTGGTGGGCAGTTGGGGACAATCGATAATTTCGGCATTCACCACCGGGTAGTGCGGCACGCCTTGCCCCGTCGGCGCGCGCCCGTCCGAGGCATATTCGAATCCCATCGACTGGGTCAGACGGAGTGCGTGGGTGTTCATTCGCCAGCCAGCCGCGCCGTGGGTCTTCGCCGAATCTTTGAAGATATCGCAGAAACGGTTTTGTGCGCGCTCCATCTCACGACGCGTCCAATCGGCAGATGCAGCTTGTACCCCGTCTTGCCAGCGTACATGGTCCCAGCAGTGGATTCCGACTTCAAACCCTTCATCCTTGGTCCGGCGCATGATGTCGGCACAGCGTTTGCCGATATCCGGTCCCGGCAGTGCGGTGCCGTAGAGCAGGGTGGGAAAGCCGTAGTGGGAGATGACAGAGGTCCGTTTCACCTTCGAAAAGAAGCCCTTACGGAACACACGTTTGATCGCCCGGCCGGTGTGGTCCGGTCCCAAGCTGAACAAAAAAGTCGCGCCGACCTGGTGTTTTCGGAAAAGGGCGACCAACTGCGGGACGCCAATTCGTGTTCCCTTGAGGGTGTCAACGTCGACCTTGAGTGCAAGAAGTTTTTTCATTTGCGTCAAATTATAGAGGACGTGTTGTTGCGAAATTCGCGCCTAAAATTCGCTCATGACGATTGAAGAGCCCACCAACGACGGACAGACGCCGTATCAGCTGCTCGGCGGAGAGGCTGTCGTGCGCCGACTTGTCGACACTTTTTACGACCAGATGGACGAAGACCCCGATTTCTTCGGCATCCGCAAACTCCATCCAGCCTCGCTAACGAGCTCCCGGGAAAAGTTGTATATGTTCCTTACCGGCTGGCTGGGCGGTCCACCGCTTTACACCAGCGAGTTTGGCCATCCGCGACTGCGGGCGCGACACTTACCGTTTGCCATCGGTGAAGCCGAACGCGACCAATGGATGGTCTGTATGGCAAAGGCGTTGGAGGTTGTGGGCGTTGAGCCTTCGATGCGTGAACGCCTGAACGCTTCTTTCGCGAACACGGCAGATTGGATGCGAAACCGCGAAGGGTGACGCCCGCAACTGGCGGTGCGCGCACCAAAATCGCTCCTACGTTTGTAATATTTCTACGGTAACCCTGTGATTTAACGTGATTTTTTGCGCTGCACAATGCTAAAATCGCGGATTACTCAATCGCCGGACCTCAGGACTTCAACATGCCTCGCGCACTACGCAACATCGCCATCATCGCCCACGTTGACCACGGCAAAACCACGTTGGTCGACAAGCTTCTTCATCAGGCCGGCACTTTTGCGGCGCACCAGCACATTGCCGAACGGGTGATGGACTCCAACGACCTCGAAAAAGAGCGTGGAATTACCATCTTGGCGAAGAACACCGCGATTGATTACGAGGGCGTACACATCAACATCGTTGACACCCCCGGACACGCGGATTTTGGTGGCGAGGTAGAACGAGTGTTGTCGATGGTTGACGGCGTGCTGCTGTTGGTCGATGCCGTTGAAGGGCCGATGCCGCAAACCCGTTTCGTGACTAAAAAAGCGCTGGCACTGGGCTTGAAACCGATTGTGGTGGTGAACAAGATCGACCGCGACGGTGCGCGTCCGGATTGGGTGGTCAACCACACCTTTGATTTGATGGACAAACTTGGCGCGACCGAGGCGCAGCTGGATTTCCCCGTGGTGTATGCGTCGGCTCTGAATGGCTGGGCGACCATGGATCTGGCGCAGAAGCCGGATGATATGCGCGCCTTGTTTGAAGCGGTATTGAAGTATGTTCCGGAGCCGGTTGGCAATCCTGAAGAACCACTACAGTTGCAGATTTCGGCGTTGGACTACTCAACCTACGTTGGCCGGATTGGTATTGGTCGTGTCCGTCGCGGCAAGATCAAAGGCGCTCAGGACGTAATGTTGATGATTGGTGGCGCAGAAGGCACCCGCAAAAAAGTTCGTGTGAACCAAGTGCAGGGTTTCCAAGGGTTGAATAAAGTCCCCCTCGAAGTCGCCGAAGCCGGCGAAATCGTCTTGATCACGGGTATTGAAGATTTGGCCATTGGTTGCACCATTGCTGATCTTGAAAAGCCAGAGGCGCTGCCGACAATGGGTGTCGACGAGCCGACCTTGACCATGAATTTCATGGTGAATTCGTCACCGCTCGCCGGGCAAGAAGGTAAGTTCGTCACCAGCCGCCAGATTCGCGAGCGTTTGGACAAAGAGTTGTTGGTAAACGTTGCCCTGAGAGTCGAAGAGACCGAAGACACCGACGTGTTCCGCGTCTCTGGTCGCGGTGAATTGCACTTGACGATTTTGCTGGAAAACATGCGCCGCGAAGGGTTTGAACTCGCGGTTGGCAAGCCGACCGTGGTCTACAAGATGATCGACGGGGTGAAGTGCGAGCCGATTGAAATGCTCACCGTTGACGTTGAAGACACGCACCAAGGCGTGGTCATGGAAGCGCTGGGTGCCCGTAAAGGTGACCTCGTTGACATGGTACCGGACGGCCGTGGACGTGTTCGTTTGGATTACCGCATCCCGGCCCGTGGCCTGATCGGCTTCCAAACCGATTTCATGAACATGACGCGTGGCACCGGCTTAAAGAGCAACGTGTTCGACGAATACTCGCCGGTACGTGGCGATATCGCCGGCCGCCGCAACGGGGTGTTGATCTCCGCTGAGAAAGGTGATGCCGTCGCATATGCGCTGTGGAAGCTACAAGACCGCGGTCGTATGATTGTCTCGCCGGGTGATCGCCTGTACGAAGGCATGGTTATTGGCTTGCATAGCCGCGACAACGATCTCGTCGTGAACCCGATCAAGGGTAAACAGCTGACCAACGTACGCTCCTCTGGTACAGACGAAGCGGTGGCACTGGTTCCGCCGATCCAGATCACGCTCGAATCCGCTATCGAAATGATCGAGGATGATGAGTTGGTTGAAATCACACCGAAGACCATCCGTATCCGCAAGCGCTTCCTGCTCGAGCATGAGCGCAAGAAGGCGTCCCGCGAGGCTGCTTAATCAAAGTTTGCGCTGACAACAGCACTTGCGGTTTGCAGGGCTAAAATCGGGTTGTATGGATTTGGAATATTTTTCCCGTCTATGCAGCCCGTTTTTCATTTTGTTTTTGCCACGCTAGGATGAATTTTGCCCACTGACGTTTTGTTGTGGATTCTGCTTGTCGCCGTCGCCGCACTGTTGGTGTTGGTGGGGATGTTGCTCGCCAAGTCAGGTCGCGCCCAAGCAGCAGTGGACACATTGCCGGCACAGCTTGCGTCGCAGCAATCAAGCGAGCAATCCGCGCGGCACCGCGAAATGCTGACCGACATGGCCGACGGTCTGGCGAAACAAGGCGATCGTATCGCAACCAGTCAGCTTGACGCTGGCGAACGTTTGCGCGCTGCGGTCGCGCAAGAGCTGACAACCACGCGGGAAGCCGTGGCCAAACTGCAGTTGGAACAGTCGCAGAGTTTGGCGGCATTGACGCAGACGCTGACGCAAAAGCAGGACGCCCTGAAGACTGAGATGCTGGCAACAACGCTGGAGAAGCTGGCCGAGCAATCACGGGCGCAAACAGAACACATGCAAAGCACGATGCGGCTATTGACCCAACAGCTGGCCGAGCGCGTCGATATGCTGGCAAAGTCAAACGACACCCGCCTGGCAGAGATCTCCGGCAAAGTCACCGAGCGCCTCGACGAAGGGTTCAAGAAAACTAACGAGACCTTTGTCAGCGTCATGACGCGCCTGGCAACGATTGACGAAGCGCAAAAGAAAATCGACGGCCTGACCACCAATGTGGTCTCGCTGCAGCAGCTGCTGGGCGACAAACGATCACGTGGTGCGCTGGGCGAACGCCAATTGGAAGACATCATCAAAAATGCCTTGCCCGAGTCGGTGTACGAATTTCAGTACACCTTTGCCAGTGGCAAGGTACGTGCAGATTGCGTGCTGAAGTTGCCCGAGCCAACCGGCATGATTGCGGTGGACTCGAAGTTTCCGCTGGAAAGTTACGAGCGGATGTTTGCCGAGGGCGCGGATCGGGTTTCGCCGGCCGTGTTTAAGGCGAGTGTCAAGAAACACATCGATGACATCGCCAGCAAATACATTGTGCAGGGAGAGACCGGTGAGGGGGCAATGATGTTTATCCCCGCCGAGGCGGTGTTTGCAGAGATCCACGGCAACCATCGCGACCTAGTGGACTACGCCGCCACGCGCCGGGTGTGGCTGGTATCACCAACCACGTTGATGGCGGTGCTTAACACTGCACGGGTGGTCTTGAAGGACCTTGAGACACGTAAACAAGTACACATCATTCAAGACCAGCTGGGCAAATTGGGCGCTGATTTCGGTCGCTTCCAGTCACGCATGGATGATCTCTCCAAACACATCGGACAGGCCTACAAAGATGTGGAACAGGTGCATATCTCCAGCAAAAAAATCAGCGAACGCTTTCAAAAAATTGAACGCGCCGAATTCGATACAATCCCCGCGCCTGGCGCCGTGCCGCCCGAGGTGGGCAGCGCCGGCACTCCAGCGTCTGCCGCCTTGCCCAGTCCAGGGCTGCCAACCCCCATCCTTGACCACCAAATAAGGTAGAACCATGTCAAAGAGTTTTTTTGCTCGTCGCACCGTTGCCGCCACGCTTTCCACAGTGGTTCTGGTTACCGCTGCAAATGCGCAATCGCCGGCGCAGCCACTCAAGTATCCGGAAACGCGCAAGAGTGATCACACTGACACGTACCACGGTACAGTGGTTGCCGATCCGTATCGGTGGTTGGAAGACGACAATAGTGCAGAGACCAAAGCTTGGGTGAGGGCGCAGAACGCCGTTACCGATAAATTCCTTGAGGCGATGCCGCAGCGCATGCCAGTGCGCAAGATTTACACCGAGCTTTACAACTTCGAACGATATGGTCTTCCATCAAAAGAAGGCGGCCGCTATTTTTGGTCGCGTAATGACGGCCTGCAGCAGCAGTCGGTGATCTACATGGCCAAGTCGTTGACCGACAAGCCGGTCGTTGCAATCGATCCAAACCAGTTTGCAGCGGACGGTACAGTCGCGCTGACTGGTCTGAAGGTTAGCCGCGATGGTCGTTACTTGGCCTACGGCAAAGCGGTGGCCGGTTCGGATTGGCAGGTATGGCAGGTGCGCGACTTGGAATCCGGTAAGGACCTCGCCGACAAGACCGAATATGTGAAGTTCTCCAGCGCCGAGTGGACACCGGATGGTAAGGGGTACTTTTATTCCCGTTACGACGCGCCAAGAGAAGGTGCGGCGCTTAGCGGAGTCAACTATTTTCAAAAGCTGTACTACCACCGCATCGGTACGCCGCAGTCAGCCGATCAGTTGGTCTATGAAAATCCTGTCGAGAAAGAGTGGGGCTTTGGTGCTTCCGTCACCGACGACGGCAAACACGTGATCATCAATGTCTGGAAAGGCTCGGGCCGCAAGAACGGTCTTCTCGTCATGCCGTTGAAGAACGGTGCCGTGCCAGCCGCGCCGGCTAGTGTGTTGAAAACCATCACGCTCGACTTCGATGGCGAATTCACACCGATCGGTGCCAATGGCAACACGTTGTGGGTCAAGACCGATCTCGATGCACCACGCGGCCGGGTGGTGGCAATTGATCTGACCAAGCGTGAACGCGCCAACTGGAAAACGGTGGTGGCGGAAACCAAGGACACCCTAACGGCAGCCGATGTGGTTGGCGGAAAAATTCTTGCGCAATACCTGCAAGACGCCGCCACCGCGGTCATCGTGCACGGACTGGACGGCAAAAAACTCAGCAGTGTCTCGTTGCCTGGCGTGGGCTCCGCATCAGGCTTCGGCGGAAAATTCACCGACAAAGAGACCTTCTACTCGTACACCAGTTTGATCAACCCCACCGAGATCTATCGGTATGACGTGTCCACCGGCAAGTCGACTCTGTTCAAGCGCCCACAGACAGCGTTTGACACAACTCAGTACGAAACCAAACGCGAGTTTGTGACCAGCAAAGACGGCACACGATTCCCGATCTTTATTGCGCACCGCAAAGGCCTCAAGCTTGACGGCAGCAATCCGACCTTGTTGTACGGCTATGGCGGATTCAACGTTTCGGAAACGCCAAGTTATCGGGTTACGGCATCGACTTGGATGGAGATGGGCGGGGTGTATGTCTCGGCTTCCATTCGTGGCGGCGGGGAATACGGTGCTGCTTGGCACGACGCCGGCACTAAAGGCAAAAAGCAGAATGTGTTCGATGATTTCATCGCCGCCGGCGAGTGGTTGGTGGCAAACAAGTACACACAACCTTCGCGCCTTGCGATTAACGGCGGCTCCAACGGCGGCTTGCTAGTTGGCGCGGTGGTGAATCAGCGTCCGGGACTGTTTGGCGCGGCAGTGCCGCAAGTCGGTGTGATGGATATGCTGCGCTTCCATAAATTCACCATTGGCTGGGCATGGGTCTCGGACTACGGCACGTCGGACAAAGCCGAAGATTTCAAATGGTTGTACGCCTATTCGCCGATTCACAACATCCGCCCAGGGGTAAAGTTCCCGCCGATCATGATTACCACCGCAGACCATGACGACCGTGTAGTGCCGGCGCACAGCTTTAAGTACGCTGCAACACTACAAGCGGCCGACACCGGCAGCGCGCCGAAGTTGATCCGCATCGAGACCAGTGCGGGCCATGGCGCGGGAAAACCAACTTCCAAAATCATCGAAGAGCGCGCGGACATTTTGTCGTTTATCGCCAACGCGTTTGAGATGCCCATAAAGTAAGTACGATGAAGCTTATTGCCATCGCAGGTTATTCGGGTAGCGGCAAAACAACGCTGATCGAGAAGGTAATTCCCTGTCTCGTGATGGATGGTTTTCGAGTGTCGCTCATCAAACACGCCCACCACGAATTTGATGTTGATGTGCCCGGCAAAGACTCACATCGCCATCGGATGGCGGGTGCGACCGAGGTGATGGTGTCGTCGAGCAACCGCTGGGCGCTGATGCACGAATTGCGCGGTGACGCTGAGCCGACTCTCGAGCAGCAGCTCGCGCACTTTTCGCCGTGTGATGTGGTCATCGTCGAAGGCTGGAAACACCACGCGATTCCGAAGATCGAAGTGCATCGTAAGCTCGCTGGCGTGCCGCTATTGTTTCCAAGTGACCAACACGTTGTTGCGATTGCGACCGATGAAAAACTGGCGACCGATCTGCCGCAATTCGGGCTTGAAGACGCGGAGGCTGTGGCAGCTTTTATCATCCAGCATCTCGGCTTGCGCAAGTCGACCTTGCAAGTGGTGAAGTAGGGGATGTCATGTTGAAAGTGTTGTACTTCGCCAGCGTTCGTGAGGCGCTCGGCAAAGACACTGAAGCGGTTGAGGTGCCGACGCCGGCAACTGTTGCCGGGCTGGTTGAACTACTTCGATCACGCGCGGGCCCATACGCGGAAGCGCTGGCGGCAAATCGACGCTGGCGGGTGGCGGTCAATCAAGACATGGTTGGGCTGAGTGAGCCTCTAAAGGCGGGTGATGAGGTTGCGATTTTTCCGCCCGTCACCGGCGGGTAGGGCACACCGGTGTTCACCATTCGCGTCCAGCAAGACGATTTCGACCTTTCCGCCGAACATGCGTTGATTCGCACCCGCCACCGTGATGTCGGTGCGATCACCTCGTTTGTCGGCGTCGTCCGTGACGTCAATGAAGGCAGTGGTGTCTCGGAAATGTCGCTTGAGCACTATCCCGGCATGACCGAAGCTGCGCTAACGAAGATCGTTGAAGATGCCGCGAAGCGCTGGAACGTCATTGATGCAACCGTGATCCATCGTGTTGGCAGGCTGCAGCCCTCGGATCAGATTGTGTTGGTGCTGGTGGCCTCGCGTCATCGCGGACACGCCTTTGAGGCATGTGAGTACATCATGGATTTTTTGAAAACACGTGCGCCGTTTTGGAAAAAAGAAACCACGCCGGACGGCAGCCGCTGGGTCGATGCACGTAGCGCGGACGATGACGCTCAACAACGCTGGGAAACAAAATGACGACCGAAACAAAAGCACGCAATGTGCTTGGAGATAAATTGCAGCCGTGTTGCTTCGACCCGATGACGGGTTACTTTCGTGATGGCTTTTGTCATACCATCGATGAAGATCATGGTTCACACACCGTTTGCGCCATCATGACGGACGACTTTCTGGCGTTTTCAAAGTCACAGGGTAATGACCTTTCCACACCTCGGCCCGAGTTCGGTTTTCCCGGGCTGAAAGCGGGTGACAAATGGTGCGTCTGTGTTTCGCGTTGGGAAGAGGCGTTCGTTGTTGGCAAGGCACCCAAGGTGGTCCTGGAGTCGACTCACGAACGTGCGCTAGAGGTCGTCGATCTCGCCGAGTTGCGGGCTTACGCCATTCTGTAAATCAAAACTCATTGCTAGACGGCGTTCTTCAGGCAAAAGTGTCTGAAAACGCCCGTGGATAAACGAGTTTCTAGATCGAACAGAACATCTCGCGGGTCAGCGAGATGAGTTTGATGATGCGTGGATCTTCAATCCGGTAGAGCATCTTTTTGCCTTCGCTACGGCTGGCCACCATGCCGCTGGCCTTCAGAATCGCCAGATGCTGGGAGACATTGCCCTGGGTAGTGCCGACTGCCTCCACAATCTCCTGCACCGAGATTTCGCCGGATGACAGCAGGCATAACACCTTGATCCGCAGGGGGTGGGACATCGCCTGCATCGCGACGGCGGCTTCTTCGATGTTCTGTGATTTACCGATCAAATCAAAAATGTCGGTGTTGGTTTCTGTGCCTCGGGCGGCAGGTCGCTTGGCGGTGCGTCGCGGTGCGGATGTGTTGGTCGCTTTTTTCGTTGTGGGCATTGGCGAACTCTAGCGCATTTGCTGCAATGCTGCGGTGCAGCGTGACTTCGTATTAGATTAGTCTAATATTAGCAAAACCTAATGTCACCAAACCCACCACGCTACGGCAATGGTGCGGGCTAAACGGAACCAGCAACATGTCAGAGCAACCAAGCAGCGGGCGTATCACCAAGGCACCGGAGAACTTTCTCTCGCCGGAGATGATTGTCGAAGTCCAGCGGGGACGGCGCGACTTTCTACGCGGCGCATTCGCAACCGCCCTGACTGGTGCGGGTGCGGTCGGTGCCTCGGGGGCTGCCGCACAGGCGGCTGCGTTCGGCGACCCGAACATCCTCGAACTCCCTGAGCACACCAAGGGCTTGGGCCAGCCGGTTGCGGCAACACCCTATGGCATGCCGTCAAAGTTTGAAAAGAATTTACAACGCCGTGAGAGCCCCGGACTCACGCGGGTCTCCGCGTCCTCGGTTTCGTTTTGCCCGCTGCAAGGACTGTTCGGCATCATCACGCCGAGCGGACTGCACTTTGAGCGGCACCACCAGGGCTGGTGGGATATTGACCCGACCAAACATCGCTTCATGATTAACGGCTTGGTGAAGAATGCCAAGGTCTACACCATGGATGATCTGATGCGGCTGCCCTCGGTGTCGCGCATGCATTTCATCGAGTGTGGCGCCAACACCGGCATGGAGTGGGGCAATGTCGCGGTGCCGACCGTGCAGTACACGCACGGCATGTTGAGCTGTTGTGAGTTCACCGGTGTGCCGCTGTCCGTGTTGCTCGAAGATTGCGGCTACGATAAGGTCAAGGGGAAGTACATCCTTGCCGAAGGGGCGGACGGCTCAAGCATGACACGCAGCATCTCGATTGAACGGGCGCTGGATGATTGTTTTGTGGCGTACGCCATGAACGGCGAGATGTTACGGCCGGAGAATGGTTATCCGCTACGGCTGGTGGCACCGGGTATTCAGGGCGTGAGCTGGGTGAAGTGGTTACGTCGTTTGGAAGTGGGCGATAAACCCTACGCCACCAAAGACGAAACCGTGCACTACATCGACTTAATGCCCGATGGTACACATCGCCAGTACACCAACATCCAGGAGTGCAAGAGTGTCATCACCACACCATCCGGCGGCCAGACGCTGCTGGATAAGGGCTTTTATAGCGTCAGCGGCCTCGCATGGTCCGGTCGCGGCAAAGTAAAACGGGTGGACGTATCTTTTGACGGCGGCCGCAATTGGCGGACGGCGAAGCTGGAAACCCCCGTGCTCTCGAAGTGTCTGACGCGCTTCAATATCGGCTTCAATTGGGACGGCAGCCCGACAATTCTGCAAAGTCGTGCGACCGACGATACCGGCTATGTGCAGCCACAAATGCGCCAACTTCGTGCAGTTCGCGGCACCCGCTCGATTTATCACAACAACGCCATCCAAAGCTGGAAATTGGATACCAATGGCGAAGTTTCTAACGTACACGTCGGTTAGGGCGCTATGAATAGACTCTTAAAGTCTCTGCTGGTAGCCGCCGTACTGTCGGCCAGTACCAGCGTGATCGCGCAACAAAAATACCCCGGCATCGGTCGTGCGGCGACACCGGCCGAAGTGAAAGCATGGGACATCGACGTCCGGCCGGATTTCAAAGGCCTGCCGGCGGGTTCCGGCTCGGTACAAAAGGGCCAGCAGATTTGGGAAGCCAAGTGTGAGTCATGTCACGGCACCTTCGGCGAATCCAACGAAGTATTCACGCCGATCGCCGGTGGCACAACCAAGAAGGACATGGAGACCGGACGTGTCGCCAGTCTCAAGCGGCCGGATTTCCCGCAGCGCAGCACGTTGATGAAACTCTCGGAGATGTCGTCATTGTGGGACTATATCAACCGTGCGATGCCGTGGAATGCACCCAAATCGCTGACGACGGACGAGGTGTACGCGGTGACCGCTTTTGTGCTCAACCTTGGCGACATCGTTCCGGCCGACTTCGTACTTTCCGACAAAAACATCGCGGAAGTACAGGCGCGCCTGCCGAATCGCAACGGTCTGGTTAAGTTCATGCCGATGTGGGACGTGCGCGGCAAGGGCGACGTGACCAATGTGGCGTGTATGGCCAACTGCGCCAAGGACGTAACACTGTCGTCCACCATGCCCGACCATGCGCGTAATGCACACGGCAACATCGCCGAGCAAAACCGACTCGTTGGTCCGGTTCGCGG
Source organism: Usitatibacteraceae bacterium (assembly GCA_044346745.1). GTDB lineage: Bacteria > Pseudomonadota > Gammaproteobacteria > Burkholderiales > Usitatibacteraceae > UKL13-2. Next base: position 30,961 of record JBIIYQ010000005.1, read on the forward strand.
TGCGGATACGACCAAACCGCCGCCACCGGCGATGGCGGCCACTCGCGAGGTGCCTATCGCCGCTCCAGCGCCGTCACCGGCGAAGCCCGTGACAGCCGCAGAATTGGCGCGCAAAAGCACCTGTGTCGCATGCCATGTCGCAAACCGGAAACTGGTCGGGCCGAGTTATGCCGACATCGCCAAAAAGTACGCGGGCGACGCCTCCGCCGTTGCTAAGTTAATGGATAAAGTGCGGAAGGGCGGATCGGGCGTGTGGGGGGCCATCCCTATGCCTCCCCATCCGGAAATGTCCGACGCCGACATCAAAATGCTGGTGGAGTGGAGTTTGCAGGGTGGCAAATGAGTGGTAAGTGAGAGGCAAACGAGTGGCAACTGAGCGGCAAGTCGTCGTTATGCGTTTTTGAGGTTGATTTGGAGCAAAGATTCTTAGGCCGGTCGAAGCGCGAAGTCTTGTATATTCTTCAGCCTGCCTCAAGTAAAAGTACGTTTCTAAAGATTGCAAAGGAATAAACATGAATAGACGCGAAGTACTAAAAGCCAGCGGCGGCACCACCGTCATGGCGTTGATGATCAGCGCCGGTCTTCTCAAGGCGGGCGACGTTGCAGCGCAAGAGTGGAACAAAAATGCGTTTGAGGCGAAGAGCCTCAACGACACAGTAAAAGCGCTCGGCGGAACGGCTGCGACCGAATCCAAAGACATTACGTTTGTGAACGCACCTGATATCGCCGAAAACGGCGCGGTTGTACCGGTCGGTGTGCAGAGCAAGATTCCAAAGACAGAGATGATTGCAATTCTGGTCGAGAAGAATCCGAATTCACTTTCCGCAGCGTTTACGATTCCTGACGGCACCGAGGCTACCGTGTCGACTCGCGTAAAGATGGGGCAGACATCAAACGTTCACGCAGTGGTGAAGGCGGATGGGAAGTTCTATTACGCGACGAAGGAAATCAAAGTAACCCTGGGTGGATGTGGCGGCTAGAAGCGGCGTCTTTCGATGTGATGCGGCGTTGCTTCCTCGTTTTGTTCGCTCATGTATAACCCATACATGTCGCTCACAAAGCCTTCGTCGCGCCTTGCCTGACATCGAAATGCTTGCTTCTAGTTTTGCAACGATCGCCCACACAGCGAAAAAACGATACGTAGGAATTAGGAGAAATTTATGGCAGATCCGATGAGAATACGTGCCCAGATGGCGGGCAATATGGTTGATGTACGTGTCTTGATGGCGCACGAAATGGAAACCGGTCAGCGTCGCGACGCAGCGGGCAAAACGGTTCCCGCTTGGTATATCCAGAGCGTTACGGCGACCTGCAACGGTAAAACGGTGCTGTCGGCTCAGTGGGGCCCGGCGGTATCAAAGAACCCATTCTTGTCCTTCCGTTTTGGCGGTGCCAAGGCCGGTGACAAAGTCATCGTCACTTGGACGGACAACAAAGGTGAAAAGCGCACCGACGAAGCGGTGATTTCGTAATGAACTCGCCACGCTACGCGGCAGCTGGGCTGGCGGCGGCCATCATGGTCGCCTCAGGTTGTGCTGTGGTGGTCGGCAATGAGACCGCCAAGCCGGCTCAGGTGTCCACCGCACCGGTAAAGGTGATTTATCACGTCAGCGAAGGCAGTGACCAAGCGACCAATGCGCTGCGGAATATTCGCAACCATCTGTCGGCTGATCCGACGGCGAAGATTTCCGTGGTGACACATGCAAACGGAATCGACTTCCTGCTGGACGGCGCGAAAGACAAAAACGGCAACGACTATGTGTCGAACGTGCAGGAACTGGTCAAGCGTGGCGTGGATTTCCGCGTCTGCCGTCTGACACTCGAGCGGCGCAACATCGACGCAAAAAAGGTAATTGAAGAAGCCCGTTTGGTGCCGAGTGGTGTTGCCGAAGTTGCCCGGTTGCAGGCGCGAGAAGGGTACGTGTACCTGAAGCCTTGATGTTGGTGGCCATCCGTTTTTAAGTAAGAAGTAAACGCAGCAAAGAGTTTTTCATGCGCCGAAGAGCGCAGATCGCATATCACATATGCAGTTCCAATACTTGGAGGACGACATGTATCGAACCATAAAACCCACCGCGGTGAAGTGGCTGGCAGCGGTAGCTGCCGTTGGTCTTATCGCAGCCGGCACCGCTGGCGCGCAGGCGCCCGCTCCCAAAGCCGCAGCCAAACCCGCAGCGACGAGCAAAGCGGCCGCCACCCCTGCGGCTCCTGCAAAGAGTACCGATGCCACCGTTCGCGAGATCGAGAAGTACCGCGAGGCGCTGGCCGACGGCAACCCCGCAGACCTTTGGGAAGCACGTGGTGAAGATCTCTGGAAGCAGAAGCGCGGCCCTAAGAACGCGTCTTTCGAAAAATGCGACCTCGGCCTCGGTGAAGGTGTGGTGAAAGGCGCGTACGCCAAGTTGCCACGTTACTTTGAAGACACAGATCGTGTGCAAGACCTTGAGTCTCGTTTGGTGACCTGTATGGTGATGTTGCAGGGCTTTACGTATGACCAAGCCAAACGCGCCCCGTTTGGTTCACCAGAAAACAAGTCCAACATGGAAGCGCTGGTGGCTTACGTTACCGCCAACTCGCGTGGCGTGGAGATGAACGTCTCACTCAGTCATCCGAAAGAAAAAGAAGCCTATGACATCGGCAAGAAAATGTTTTTCCACCGCGGTGGCCCGCATGACTTTTCATGTGCGACGTGCCATGCACAGGACAACATCCGTATTCGATTGCAGGACCTGCCGAACCTGACCAAACAAGAGCCAGCACAGCGTGCATATACAAGCTGGCCGGCGTATCGCGTAAGCCAGGGTGAGTTGCGTTCGTTCCAGTGGCGTTTGTTTGATTGTTTCCGTCAACAACGCTTCCCAGAACTTGATTTCACATCTGAAGGATCGGTCGCACTGACGACGTTCCTCGCTCGTAATGCGAATGGGGGCATCTTTAATGCGCCCGCAATCAAGCGCTAAGAGGATAGACATGAAGACAACATTTTTGATCGCGACACTCGCCGTCATTGGCGTTACCGGTGCCCATGCACAAACGAAGCCTGCGGCACCTGATCGTGCAACTGAGGTCATGAAAGCATCGTTCAAGGAGCGTGGCCAGGCCAAACTCGACCGGCTGAATCAGGATAAAGCAATGGAACTGTGTACCAAGTACACCGTCACGCCGATCCCAAGAAAACTTGCGGCAGAGATCGAAGCAGAGAACGTGAAGACGATCCCGTTTCCGGCCGATGGCAAGTATCTTGGAGACTGGAAGGCCGGTGAACGTATTGCGCAGTCCGGTGTGGGGATGCAATTTACTGACAACCCGGCGAACCCGAGCGGTGCCAACTGTTATGCCTGCCATAAGCTTGCGCCGCAGGAATTGTCATACGGCACCATCGGGTCGAGCTTGTATCAATTCGGTAAGCTTCGCGGTTATTCACCAGACATTGCCAAGTATGCCTACGGCAAGATCTACAACTCACAGGCTTACGCTGCTTGTTCGAATATGCCGCGCTTTGGGCACAATAAAATCCTGACCGAAACGCAGATCAAGGATTTGGTTGCGTTGCTGATGGATCCGGAATCACCAGTCAACAAGTGACAGATTTTCTTTGAAGATTTCGTAGAAATTTTCTCTAGAAAATCGTCATCCCGAGCGAAGTCGAGGGATCTGCCTTCGCCATGACAAACAGCAGATTCCTCCGCTTCCCCCGGATCGAGTCCGGGGTTTGGTCGGAATGACAATGTGGTTGGTTGAATGAAGTTGTAGCAGCTCAATTGCCAGGGGCACGCTGCAGTTCAAGAGTCCCTGTCATCCCGAGCGAAGTCGAGGGATCTGCTTTTTACGATCAAGGAGGCAACATGAAACGTCTATCTGGCATCTTCATCGCCGCAATGCTGTTGGGCGCAAATGCCAATGCCGCTCCCACAGCGCCGGCCACATTTACGATCAAACAGCTGACGCTGGAAACCGCCCAGCGCGCCGCCCAAGCCGCGCTCGACAAATGCCGCAAAGACGGCGCCCAAGTGGCGGTGGCGGTGGTTGATCGTGGCGGCAATACACAGGTGATGTTGCGTGACCGTTTTGCCGGCGCGCACACGCCCGAAACGGCGGCCAACAAAGCATGGACGTCCGTCAGCTTCAAAATCAGCACCACGGAACTCGGTAAGGAAACCGAACCCAACAAACCTTCCAGCGGTATTCGTCACATCGCGCGCGTCGTCACCGTCGGTGGCGGCTTGATGATCGAGGCGGGTGGGGCGCTTCTCGGTGGCATCGGTGTTTCCGGTGCCCCGGGTGGTGCGATGGACGAGGCTTGTGCGCAAGCTGGTATCAAGGCGATCGCCGACGACCTTGAGTTTTAAGCTTCCGATAATTTTAGGCCGTAAAGGTTTGCAGATGCCCCCTCTCCCTCGGTCCCTCTCCCGCGAGGGGAGAGGGAAGTAAAGCCCTCCCCCTTGATGGGGGAGGGTTGGGGAGAGGGTGAACGCAGCGTTGTTGCGCCGAGTTGGTCGCGATTTGACGCCTCCTTTTTAGGGATCTTTCTATGAGCAGCATGAATCGCCGTGAGTTTCTAAACGTCCTCGCGATTGCCTCGGCCGGAGGCTTGGCATTGGATCAACGTACGGCACTCGCCGCCACCGGTGGTGCAGGTGCCATGTACGATTTGCCGAAGTTCGGCAACGTACACCTGTTGCACATGACCGATTGCCACGCGCAGCTCAAGCCGATTTACTTCCGCGAACCAAACGTTAACTTAGGCCTTGCCGGTGCCAGCGGCAAAGCGCCGCATTTGGTGGGCGAGAAATTGCTCAAGCAGTTCGGTGTGCGCCCGGGCACACGCGAGGCTCATGCGTTTACCTATTTGAATTTTGAAGCGGCGGCAAAAACCTACGGCAAGGTCGGCGGGTTTGCGCATCTCTCCACGCTGGTGAAGCGCTTGAAGGCGAGCCGTCCCGGCGCATTGCTGCTAGATGGTGGCGACACTTGGCAGGGCAGTGCGACAGCGTTGTGGACCAACGGACAGGACATGGTCGATGCGTGTTTGGCGCTAGGTGTTGACGTGATGACGGCGCACTGGGAAATGACGCTGGGTGATAAACGCGTCAAAGAAATCATCGAAAAGGATTTCAAGGGCAAGGTCGATTTTGTCGCGCAGAACATCAACACCACCGACTTCGGCGACCCGGTATTCGCGCCGTTCACCATGAAAGAAATGAACGGTATCAAGGTCGCCATCATTGGTCAGGCGTTTCCGTACACCCCCGTTGCCAATCCGCGTTATTTCACGCCGGAGTGGAGCTTTGGCATCAAAGAAATGGAAATGCAGAAGACCGTTGATGATGCGCGTGCCAAGGGCGCACAGGCGGTTGTGGTGCTGTCGCACAACGGTATGGACGTTGATCTCAAAATGGCATCACGCGTGACCGGCATCGACGCCATCATGGGCGGCCACACACACGATGGTGTACCGGCACCTTCAATTGTTGCAAATAAATCCGGCAAGACACTCGTGACCAATGCTGGCTCGAATGGCAAGTTTTTGGGCCTTCTAGATTTCGACGTCAAGGGTGGCAAGGTCGTAGATTTCCGCTACAAGTTATTGCCCGTGTTCTCGAATTTATTGCCCGCCGATGCGGCGATGGACAAACTCATCACCAGCATTCGTGCGCCGTATGAGGCAAAGCTCGCCGAGAAGTTGGCGACGACTAAAGGATTGTTGTACCGCCGCGGTAACTTCAACGGCACGTTTGACCAACTCATCCTCGATGCATTGATGGAAGTGCAGGGCGCTGAAATTGCGTTCTCGCCCGGCTTTCGCTGGGGCACCTCGATCCTGCCAAACCAGGCGATCACGTTTGAACACGTCATGGACCAGACGGCGATCACCTACCCGTTCACCACATTGACCGAGATGAAGGGCGAATTCATCAAGACTGTCCTCGAAGATGTCGCCGACAATCTGTTCAACCCCGACCCGTACCTACAACAAGGCGGTGACATGGTGCGCGTGGGTGGGCTGCAGTACACCATCGCGCCGAACGAAAAAATGGGCAATCGCATTTCGGCAATGACGCTCAACGGCAAACCAATCGACGCAAACAAGAACTACAAAGTGGCCGGCTGGGCACCTGTGGCAGAAGGCGCGCGCGAATCCAAATCGCCACCGATCTGGGACGTAGTGGCGGGCTACCTGCGCGACAAAAAGACCATACAACCGAAGGCACTCAATCTGCCCAAACTCGTCGGCGTCGAAGGCAATGCGGGTATCGCGAAGTAAAGCGTATATGTCACTACCCTGCTCGGAGACATCATTGCTCCTCGCAAACATCCCGGCCCGCTCCCGCGAAGGCGGGAGCCTAATTCCGTGTTGATTCCATTTGGAGCAAATTGGGCTTATAGGGCTCATGGGGCTTACGCCCCGCGCAACCCTTGTGGTTGTGTGCGGGAGTACGGCGGTTTATGAACCTTTCGCGCATGGCGGCTGCCGTTTTTCTCCTTGCCGTCAGCACATTGGCGTTCGCGGATTCATCCCTCGCCAAAGCGACTGACTTGCAAGCAGATGCCGCCGCCGCGCGTAAGGCCGGTGTGCCAATCATTGTGCTTTACAGCCTACCGGGTTGCCCATACTGTGAAGCGATACGACGCAGTCACCTGACGCCGCTAGCGGCCGAAGTGCCACCCAAGGCGATCATCCGCCAGATTGATCTACAGTCCAGCGCGGCACTGCGTGGCTTTGACGGCAAATCGACTACGCATGCGGATTTTGTTCGAGCACGAGGCATCAAGTTCGCCCCGTTGGTCAGCTTTTTTGGTGCTGACGGCCAGCCGATAGGCGAATCACTCGTGGGAACCATGTTGCCCGACTTTTACGGGGCATATTTGGCAGATAGCTTAGCGGCTGCAACAGCAAAGGTGCGCGCGTCACCAGCTCCCCAACGCTAACAAACTAACGGGCAAAGTAGGGCTAATTTCCCGGTTTGGTGGGGTTTGACCATCGCGCCCAAAAACCGCTAAAATGCTCGTCTTCGATTGCATAAGACCGCATCGATTCCCTGATAGCTCAGCCGGTAGAGCGACGGACTGTTAATCCGCAGGTCCCTGGTTCGAGTCCAGGTCGGGGAGCCAGAATGCCGAACGGGGTGCCAAGCAATTGGCACCCCGTTTTTCTTTTCCGAGAAAATAGGCTCCAAATGTTCGAACAAGCCTTCAAAAACATCGACGACGTTCTCTGGAAAGACGCCGGCTGCACCAGCGAGCTCGACTACACGGAGCAATCGTCGTGGCTACTCTTCCTCAAATACCTCGATTCGCTTGAGCGCGACAAGGCCACCGAGGCGGCGCTTGAGAGCAAAAAGTACACGCACATTCTGGATAAGCCCTATCGATGGGAAACGTGGGCCGCGCCGAAGGGGAAAGACGGCAAGCTAGACCATAACGCCGCGCTCACGGGTGATGACCTCATCCTCTTCGTCAACACCAAACTCTTTCCGTACCTGCACGGCTTCAAGCAAAAGGCCACTGGCCCCAACACCATCGAATACAAGATCGGTGAAATTTTCGGTGAGATTAAAAACCGCATCCAGAGCGGCTACAACTTGCGGGAAGTCATCGACCACGTTGATGATCTGCGCTTTCAGTCGCAGACCGAGAAGCACGAGCTTTCGCATCTCTACGAAGCCAAGATCAAAAACATGGGCAACGCGGGGCGGAACGGCGGCGAGTACTACACGCCGCGCCCGCTCATTCGCGCCATTGTCGCGGTCACCGCGCCAAAGTTAGGTGAGACCATTTGCGACCCTGCGGTGGGCTCGGCGGGCTTTCTGTGTGAATCGTTCGGCTACCTCAAAGCGCAAAACCCCAAGCGCACGACTGCGCAAGACAGCATGCTGCAAGAGCGCACCTTGTACGGGAAGGAAAAGAAGTCGCTCGCCTATGTGATTGCGATCATGAACATGATCCTGCACGGCATTGAAGCACCGAACATCATTCACACCAATACACTCGCGGAAAATCTGGCAGACGTGCAGGAGAAGGACCGCTTCGACATCATCCTCGCCAACCCGCCTTTTGGTGGCAAAGAGCGCAAAGAAGTGCAGCAGAACTTTCCTATCCGCACGGGCGAGACAGCGTTTCTGTTTTTGCAGCACTTCATCAAGTTACTGAAAGCGGGCGGGAGGGCCGGTGTGGTCATCAAGAACACCTTTCTGTCGAACACCGATAACGCCTCCGTCAGCCTGCGTAAGAAGCTGTTAGAGGAATGCAACCTCCACACCGTGCTCGATTGCCCCGGCGGCACCTTCATCGGCGCGGGTGTGAAGACGGTGGTGCTGTTCTTTGAAAAGGGCACCAAGACGCGCAAGGTTTGGTATTACCAGCTTGACCCTGGCCGCAATATGGGCAAGACCAACCCGCTTAATGACGCCGACCTCGCCGAATTCGTCGCGCTGCAAAAGACTAAAGCCGACTCGCCCAAAAGTTGGAGCGTGGATGTGGCGGATATTGATGCGAAGACGTTTGACCTCTCGGTGAAGAATCCGAATGGCGGTGAGGAAATCGCGCACCGCAGCCCTCAAGAAATCATGGATGAGATTGCGGCGCTGGATGCGGAGAGTGCGGAAGTGCTCGGGAATATTAGGGCGTTGCTTTGAAGAAGGGGTGGCAAAAAAAGACCTTTGGAGAGGTTTTAGAAATCCGAAATGGTCGCAACCAACGCGGCGTCGAATCGGCCTCTGGTAAGTTTCCGATTTATGGAAGCGCAGGCAATGTAATGGGGATGGCGACCGACTACATTTGCGAAGCGGGAACAACCATCATCGGTAGGAAGGGGAACATAAACAGTCCTATCTATGCCGAAACTCGATTTTGGAATGTTGACACTGCCTTCGGGCTCGCGGCAACGGCAGGCCTAGACTCGCGGTTTCTTTATTTTTTCTGTTTGGCGTACGATTTCAGCGCTCACAATCGTGGAACGACAATCCCGAGTCTTGTTAAGTCGGAGTTGCTGAACATTCCGATTGCCGTTCCGCCGCTCGCCGAACAGCAGCGGATCGTCGGCCTGCTCGACGAAGCGTTTGAGGGCCTCGCTACCGCCAAAGCCAGCGCCGAAAAGAACCTCCAAAACGCCCGTGCCATCTTCGAAAGTCACCTTCAATCCGTCTTCACCCAGGGTGGCAAGGGGTGGGTGGATTCAACCATCGGCGCTGAAATCAAGTTCATCGACTATCGCGGCAAGACTCCCGCGAAGACGGCGTCCGGCGTCCGCTTGATTACGGCAAAAAACGTCAAGATGGGCTTCCTTCAAGATGCGCCAATGGAGTTCATCGCTGCCGCGAGTTACAAGGGCTGGATGACCCGCGGCATTCCGCAGAAGGGGGACGTGCTATTCACCACCGAAGCCCCGCTGGCAAACGTAGCGCAACTTGATACCGAGGAGAAGGTAGCCTTCGCCCAACGCATCATCATCATGCAACCCAATGCGGCGAAGCTCGACGACACTTTTCTGAAATACCTCCTACTGTCCCAGCCCGTGCAGCAGCGTATCCGCTTGAAGGGAACTGGCGCTACCGTGCAGGGCATCAAGGCAAGTCTGCTTAAGCTGATTGAAATTTCGTTTCCAAAGTCGCTCGCTGCTCAAAGGGAGATCGTCAGCAAGTTCGACGACCTCCGCGACGAAACCCAACGCCTCGCTCACATCTATGAACAAAAGCTCGCCTCGCTGGAAGCGTTGAAAAAGTCGCTGCTGCATCAAGCGTTTTCAGGTGAGTTGTAATCATGGGATGGGCGGCGCACTCAAGTCATCCTCGTCTTACTTCCGTTGGCGTTGATGTCGGTGGGGCTCGCAAAGGCTTTCACGCGGTCGCACTTCGCGGCGGCAGTTATGCAGATCGTGTCGTTATGCAGGATGCAAAAGAACTCGCCGAATGGTGTCGTATGGCGGGAGCGCAAGTCGTCGCCGTCGATGCGCCGTGCGGTTGGAGCAAGGATGGGCGCGCACGCCCTGCGGAACGCGAATTGATGGCGCAGCGCATCTGGTGTTTCTCCACGCCGACGAAGGAAATGGCGCTCGATCACCCCAAGAGGTATTTTGATTGGATGCTGCGTGGTGAAAAGTTGTACAAGGAACTCAAGCGTGATTTCCCCCTTTGCCAAGAGTTTCCGCGCATCCACGAAAAGTGCTGCTTTGAGACTTTCCCACACGCCATCACCTGGCAACTGCGAGGTGGGAAGGCGGATGCGTCTCTAAAGCGAAAGCAGCGCCGCGAAGTGTTGCAAGCAGCGGGAATCGACCTTGCTAAGTTGACCAACATTGATTTTGTTGACGCCGCGCTCTGCGCTCTCACCGCTTACCTTGCCGCCACGGGCGGAAAGTGCGAAAGCTTCGGTGAGCCGAATACAGGCTTGATCATCGTGCCGGCGCAACCCAAACCTTAGATGCCGCTGCGACCGCAGGTTGCCCCCGGTGCCACGAGCAGATGCACGTCGCACCGGTGGTGCGGGCGTGATTTTGCTTTTACACAAACCGCCAGACTGCTGGAACGCTTCAGAAATATTATTTATAGCAATAGGTTAAGTGCTTTAACGCAAACCTAATCTGATCACACGCTAAGAGTAAACCTGCGCTGAACGGGCGACAATTCCACGACAGTGGCCACGCCTGCCGCGAGGTGCAAACAGTGGCTGGACAGTCAAGCGATTAAACTCTAGGAAATACGGTCTTCTCCAAGGAGTTTGTTCCGGAAAAACCCGCCAATATTAGAGTTTGTCGTTTTTTTCTGAATGTTGGCTGAGTGCCCGCACTGCGCGGGTAGCAAACGTGTATCAAAAATGCCGATTTCTTTGCATATCACGGCTAACGTGTATAGAAAACTTGACTTTCTATACATGTTTGACTTAACGTGATAAAAGAATTCAATTTTCTTATCACGTTTTGAAGCGCACACTCGGCAAACCCCATGAACTCAGCAACGCCATTCAATCAACCGCTCCAATTGATGCTGCCCAGTGCCGCATCGCTGGAGACGCGCGCCCTATGGCAGGCGCTGACCGAAGCGCATCGCTACCTTGCCGAGCTGAAGGGGCTGACGGAATCGCTGCCCAATGGAGAGTTGTTGGTAGACACGCTTTCGATTCAGGAAGCCAAAGACAGCTCGGAAATTGAAAACATCATCACCACCCATGATGAGTTGTACGCATCCAACGAAAGCAGCACGGGCAGTGGGGCGGCGAAGGAAGTTCAGCACTACGTGACGGCGCTGCGCGTAGGCACGGCGATTGTGAAACAGGAAGGGCTGATTCGGCTCTCGACCATTCTTGCTGTGCAGGAAGAGATCGAGCAGAACCGCGCGGGGCTACGCAAGCTGCCGGGAACTGCGCTGAAAAACCAGGCGACCGGCCAAGTGATTTACGAGCCACCGCAAAACCCGGAGGACATTGCACGTTTGATGGATGAGCTGATCACATTCATCCATGGTGATGATGATCTTGACCCGCTACTGCGCATGGCTATTGCACATCATCAATTCGAAACCATTCATCCTTTTTATGATGGCAATGGCAGGACCGGCCGCGTCCTAAATTTATTGATGCTGCAACGTGATGGCCTGCTGGACTTGCCGGTGCTGTATCTCTCGCGTTACATCACCTCAACCAAACCTGACTACTACCGTCTGCTCCAGACAACCCGCGAAACCGGTGACTGGGCATCGTGGTGTGTGTACATGGTGCGCGGGGTGGCGCTGACGGCAAAGAGTGGGATAGGGCTGGTGAAAGCGCTGCGTGATTTGATGCGCGATACCGAGCAAAAGATGCGGTCGGCGCTGCCAAAGATATATAGCCAAGAGTTGGTGAATAACTTATTCCGGTATCCGTACACAAAGATCGAATTTGTGGAGCGCGATTTGAGCGTTTCCCGAATCACGGCCGCAAAGTATCTGGACAAGCTGGCCGAACAGAAATTTGTCACCAAGCAGAAGATTGGCCGTGATAACTTCTATATCAACGATCCGCTTTACCAACTGCTGACGAGCGTCTCCCTGCCGAATGAATGAAGCCGAAACCCGCGCCGAACATATCGACCCTGCGCTTGCTGCGGCAGGGTGGGGCGTGGTCGAGGGCAGCCGCATTCGGCGTGAATACGGCATCACGTTAGGTCGGATCGAAGGCGCGGGGCGTCGCGGCAAAGCGCTGACAGCGGACTACCTGCTCGAATACCGCAATACTAAGCTGGCGGTAGTCGAGGCTAAGCCTTGGGCTGCCGAGCTAACTGTAGGTGTGGCACAGGCCAAAGACTACGCCGGCAAACTTTCGGTGCGGTTTACGTATTCGTCGAACGGGCAGGGCGTCTATGCCATCGACATGCAGACCGGAAGCGAAGGTGAGATTGCGGCGTTTCCGACGCCGGATGAACTCTGGGCGCGCACCTTTGCAACGGCGAACGCGTGGCGAGATCGGTTTGCGGCGGTGCCGTTTGAAGACAAAGGCGGCTCGCATCCCAGCCGCTACTATCAGGATATTGCCGTCGAGCGTGTACTTGCCGCCATCGCACAGAACCGGCAGCGGATTTTACTCACGCTCGCCACCGGCACTGGCAAGACGTTCATTGCTTTCCAGCTCGCGTGGAAATTGTTTAAGAGCCGATGGAACCTGATCGATTGGAAACGCGAGGGTGAGCCAACGAGGCGGCCGCGGATACTTTTCTTGGCCGACCGCAACATATTGGCAAACCAGGCCTATAACGCATTCTCGGCGTTTCCTGAAGATGCGCTGGTGCGCATTGAGCCTTCTGACATTCGCAAGAAAGGTAAGGTACCGAAGAACGGCAGCATCTTCTTCACCATCTTCCAGACCTTCATGTCTGGCCCGCCAGTCGAAGGCAAACCATCGCCTTACTTTGGTGAGTACCCGCCGGACTTTTTTGATTTCATCGTCATTGATGAGTGCCACCGCGGCGGAGCAAGCGATGAAAGTAATTGGCGCGAGATCCTGAATTACTTTTCTCCCGCTGTTCAGCTTGGTCTCACGGCCACACCTAAACGCAAAGACAACGTCGATACCTACGCCTACTTTGGCGAGCCGGTATTTATCTATTCGTTGAAAGACGGTATCAATGACGGCTTCCTCACGCCGTTCCGCGTGAAGCAAATTTCGACTTCTCTCGACGACTACGTGTTTACCTCGGATGACTTTGTGATCGAAGGCGACGTCGAACAAGGCAAGCGGTATGAAGAAAAAGACTTCAACCGCATCATCGAAATAAAAGAACGTGAGAAGGCCCGCGTCGAAATATTTATGTCGCAGATTAACCAGCAAGAAAAAACGCTGGTCTTCTGTGCCAACCAAGCACATGCGTTGTTGGTGCGTGATTTGATCAACCAAACGAAGACGAGCTCCGATCCAAACTACTGTCACCGTGTGACGGCCAACGACGGCGCGTTAGGAGAACAGCACCTGCGGGATTTTCAGGACAACGAAAAATCCATCCCGACGGTTCTCACGACGTCGCAAAAGCTCTCGACTGGTGTTGATGCGCGCAACGTCCGCAATATCGTGTTGCTGCGGCCGATCAATTCGATGATCGAGTTCAAACAGATCATAGGGCGCGGCACGCGTCTTTTTGATGGCAAGGATTACTTCACAATTTATGATTTTGTGAAGGCGCATCATCTTTTCAGCGACCCCGAATGGGATGGAGAACCGGTCGGCGCAGAAGAGTCAAGCAAGCCCTATAAACCTGCTGAACCGAAAGAGCCGCCGACCGCAAACTCGGACGAGGAAGATGGTGTGCCATCGGTGATTCCAAAACGCCTCAAGGTGAAGCTAGCAGATGGCAAGGCGCGGCACATTCAGCACATGACCGTTACCAGCTTCTGGCATCCGGACGGCACACCGATGTCGGCGCAGCAGTTTCTGGAAGCGCTGTTCGGCAAGCTGCCCGACTTCTTTAAAGATGAAAGCGAGCTTCGCGAAATCTGGAGTGCGCCTGATACACGACGCAAGCTGCTAGAAGGGCTGGCAGAAAAAGGATTCGGTAAAGACCAACTCGCCGAGATGCAGAAGATCATTGAGGCCGAGAAGAGCGATCTCTTCGACGTCCTCGCCAACGTTGCCTATGCGCTCGAACCGGTGACTCGCGAGGAACGCGCCGCGAAAGCAATGGCAGTCGTCAGCACGCAATTCAATGAACCGCAGCGCGTGTTTCTTGACTTCGTGCTTTCCCAATACGTGACAGTGGGTGTCGAGGAATTGGATCAAGCCAAGCTTACGCCGCTGCTGCGGTTGAAGTATGACGACTCGATTGCGGATGCCGTCGCCGACCTCGGCAAGCCCGAAGAGATCAATCGGGTGTTTGCAGGTTTTCAGAAGTACCTCTATGTTTCTAGCCCTACGGCTGCCGCCGGTGTCACTTCTCCTTGAGTGAACCCGATGTCGTCGCAGATGAGGCGACTTTCCGCCGCTCTTGCGCGTTCAATAGTTCCAGCACTTTCCCCCAATCCAGCGGCAGGCTGGAGTAGGGCACTTTCACGCGGTAGAAGTGGGAAGCCTCGAGCAGCGGCTCGCCGATGGTCATGGCCTGCATGTGTTGAGGGGTGAACACAAATCTGCGCAACGACTCTTCGTCCTGCCACACGCTCACGGTCCAGCCTTGTGTGCCGAATATTTCTCGCCGCACGGAGTAGCCGATCATTCCCGGTGTTTTGCCCATCCCGTCATGCACGGCCATGGTTTCGCGGAAAAACGCTGACGTTTGCCCCGGCTTCACGATCACATGGGTGATCGATACCACCGCTTCCCGTCCCGGTGTGATGGTCGAATCTTTCAGCCCGGGCCAATTGAATGGTGTGGAGATGGCGCAGCCGCCGAGGTTTACCGCAAGGGTTGCAAGGGCAATTGAGATGCCGGAACGGCGTTTGAAGTGGGGGTAGCTCATGTCGGTGGCGGTATGCGGATGGCGGTTGATTGCTCAATGGTTGACGCTGTCAACTACTTAACTTAGAATAAGTTGACACTGTCAACGTACTCCAACAAAAACCCAAAAAATCCATGCCGCCAAAATCCAAAGCCGGGACACCCAAGGCGCCAGCCGCATCGCCGGCGCTGCAGGTCAATTTGCGCGAAGCGTGTATCGCCGCAGCGCATGCCGTGATCGCCGAACAAGGGCTGGAAGCACTCAGCCTGCGCGAGGTGGCCCGCAATCTGGGGGTTTCGCACCAGGCACCATACAAACACTATGCGAGTCGTGATCATCTGCTGGCGGCCGTTGTTGCGCGCTGTTTTGAGCAATTCGCCGATTACTTAAAGTCGCGCATCAGCCGGGTGGATGCGCCAGATGAAATGCTGACAATGGGGCGCAGCTACCTTCGCTACGCGTCGGAACATCCGCTGGAGTACCGGCTGATGTTTGGCACGCCTTGGCCGGATACAACCGAACACCCGCAGGTCGCCGAACATGCGCGGCTTGCTTTTGATGTGTTGCGCGAGGGCCTGACGCGCCAGCATGGCGATCAGGCCGATCGGGCGCGTGTGGAAAGTGATGCGTTGTTCATCTGGGCGAGCCTCCACGGCCTTGCCAGCATCACGCAGAGCAATGCCATGGAACAAATCGGCGTCCTGCAAAAGGTGATTCGCGCGGCACCGGAATACACCCTGGCGCGCATTAGTGATGCGACGTCAAACACACCGCCGCGCTAAATAAGCACCCCTTACCTGGGCGGCTGCGAGCCAAATCGCGGCATTGAATCCAGCGCCGCCGGTTCAAAGGGTTCTTCGAGAAAAAGTTTTGGGTAATAGAAGTCGCGCAGCGCAGCGTGAAAACGCCGCACCTTCGATTCATAGGCGAGAGACGAACGCATGTCCGTGCCGGCAAGTGTCTGCAACGAACGCTCGAGCAGCACAGGTGGTGCGATAACGGCCAGCCATCCCGCCAGCCGGTCACGTTTCTCACGTCCGGCCGTGTAGGCGTCCGACAGACCCTGCGCTTGCTGGTCGCCAGCCTGCTGAAAGGCAAAGTACCATTTCCATTCAAACGGCCGCTCGACCGCCGTGTGCGCCGCCCATTGTGGATGGCGCGCGGCAAAGGCCGCCATCGTGACGGACTTCGGTAAATCCCACGCGTCGTTGACGGATTCGCGCTGGGTCAGGATGATGTCCGCACCCGACGGCACGGGCACCGCGCGGTCGATCACCATGCGGCCGGCCGCGGGGATGATCACGCCAACGAAGATCCAAATTGTCATCAACGTGGCGAGGATCACTTCGCCTGACCGCTGTGAGGCGGCCAGCCGTGTGCACAGGATTGTCCAGGCCAGCAGGTAGACCAGCAGCAGGCCGGTGGCTGCCAGCAAAGTCGGCGCGGCGGCGTTTGCCATCGCACCTGCGACAAGCAACGGGATTGCGGCGCAGATGAATACGCCGCCAGCGCGCAATGCGGCGCGCATCTGCCATAGGCGGTCGGCACGCCCTGCGGTGGCGACCAGCAAGTCGTGGCGTCCCGCCACTCTTTCTCGTGCGCGAAGGTCGTGCAGCAGCACGATCAGCACCAGCGGCAGGACGAATGCCGCCAGAAAGGCAAAGTCAAAGCGACCGATCAACGCGAGCACCGGATGCCCGGCGTCACGCTCATGGATTTGTCCTTCCAGCGCCAGCATGCGCACACGGTGTTTCCACGGCGTATCGTCGCGACGGCCCAACGCCGCAAAAGCAAAACTCGATGGCGCGTCGTAGGTAAGGTGAAAGCTGCTGTAGGCGGTGCCGCCCCAGTCACTCTGTGTCTTCAGCACCGCCGTGCGATCGGCTTCGTCGGCTTCCAATAACCTCGTTATCGTCGCGTTTTGCTGGCGCACTTCGGAAAGCCCTGCGGATACCGCCAAGATCGAGAGACACAACACTACCAACCACCACGCGAGCACAGAGCGGTCTCGCGCCAGAAAAGCCGCTTCTCGCCGGATGTCTGACCAGCTGTTTGCAGACGAAGGCAATCCACTCATGGCTTGAGCCTGCCGCCGAGCCAGAAGCCCGCCATCATCAACAGGGCGCTCCAGACGCCGAGCATTAGCCATTGGGGGCGGGCTTGCTGGATACGTGAGCCGGCAGCATCGGGCTGAAAGCGAAAGCGTTCCAGCAACTGCCAGTTTGCCGCGTCCACACGTGTGCGGCGCTCGGCCGCGGGGTCGCTGCTGCGCCGGATGTCGTCGGCGTAGGCAAGCTTCTCAGCATGAATTTGATTAAGGCCTTGTACGAAGGCGTAACGCAGGTCTTCAGCTTCGCGCAGGAAGCGGTGGTGGTGGGTCAGATCGGTACCGGACACCGCCCGCGACGCTTCGGCTACCGCGAGCAGGGGCGTGAGCCAGCCGAAAACAGACAACGCCGCCGCCTGCCGGGCTTCTGCCGCCATGCGGGCACCGGCATAGCTGTTCAATGTATCGGTCAGCTTCTGTTCGCTGGCCTGTGCCACGACGCCGCGCAGGTTGACTGGCAAGTCTTCGACGCGTTGCACACCGTGTTTGGCGAGTAGGTCGGCACGCAGTTGGGCAAAGGCCGGGTCATTCGCGTTGTGACCGTCACCGAGTTTGCGCAGCTCGGTTAGCATCGCCAGATCGTCTTCCAGCTTGCCTGCCATCGGCGCGGCATTCGCCGCCGAGCTGACGGCCACGGCAGGCAGCACCAGCGTCAGCGCGATCCACAGCGTGGCGAGCGTGGCCAGTACGGCGGCGCGGTTGCTGATGAATGCTGAGGCCAGCAACGCCAGCGCGCCCCAGATGACGAGGTACAACAGGTACGCAATCATCAAGGCCCCAGCGGCCAAGAGCTGTTCACCATTTAACACCGCAATGCCGGCACCAAGCGCGAGGGGTATGAGCAAGACCACCACAAACGACAACAGCGCGAGTGCCTTGCCGGCCAGCACCACCCGACCCGGCGTGCCTTGGGCGAGCAGCGTCGCGAGCGTGGTGGCCTCGCGTTCACGCGCGACCAGACCATGTCCCAGCAGGATCACCAGCAGCGGCGCAAACAGCTGATACACCATGGCGGGGCTCAGCCAGCTCAAGCCGCCCAGATCGGCGCTGGCTCCCGAGGCGGCGAACATGGCTGTGTTCTGGCGATGGCCTTCAAGAAAGATGGACTGGCCAGTGACTGGGTCCAGACCGGGGTCGAAGAGTGCGAGCGGTGCCGGGGTGCGGAATACGTAGTGCCCGTAATGCACCATGCGATGCGGGTGGCGATCGGGCTGCGTCAAGAAGGCCGTTTCGGCTTTGGCCTGATGTTGTGTGCGCTCCGCTGTTTCGCTCTGCATACGCAGCGTGGTGAGCACCGTGGTGGCTACCAACAGCGCGGTGATGAGCAATGCCCCGCCCAGCGCCAATCGTGAACGCAGCCAGTAACGCCATTCGGCGGCGGCGATAATGAGCACGCGTTTCACGGATTGGTCTTGGCGGAAAAGGCGCGGTGGACGGTTTCTGTCTCAATGCGACCACCGGCAGGTGCTGCGAACTGATCCACCAGTTTGCCGCCACGGAGCAGACCGATGCGGTCCGCCACCTGGCAGGCACCGTACACATCGTGTGTCACCATCAGGATGGCCTTGCCGGCGTCGGCAAGCCCGCGCACCAAGCCGTGAAATTCATCGATGGCGGTGGGGTCCAGCCCCGAGGTTGGCTCGTCGAGCAAAAGAATGTCGGTATCACGCAAGATTGCCAACGCAATCGCCACTTTCTGCCGCATACCTTTGGAGTACCCGCGCAGCTTGAGCCCGCGCGCCTCAACTGCCAGCGACACACGGTCCAACGCTGCGTCGATCTCGGATTCACCACGGCCCACACCGGCCAGTTGCAGAAAGTAGTGGAGGTTCTCGCGCGCACTGAGATGTTCGTACATTGCCGCCGCTTCAGGAAGGTAGGCCATCGCACGGCGGGCGGCCGCCACGTCGCTGCCAACATCGCGTGTGTTGACGATCACCCGACCGCCGGATGCCGGCAGAAAGCCGAGGAAGGTGGAAAGCGTCGTTGACTTGCCGGCGCCGTTGCCGCCGAGCAGTGCGTAAACCTCTCCGCTCGCTACGTCGAAGCTCACACCCGACAACACTTCCTTACCACCCCGCAGTACGCGTAGTTGATCCGCC
Organism: Usitatibacteraceae bacterium; assembly: GCA_044346745.1. Classification (GTDB taxonomy): domain Bacteria; phylum Pseudomonadota; class Gammaproteobacteria; order Burkholderiales; family Usitatibacteraceae; genus UKL13-2. The sequence goes on from JBIIYQ010000005.1 coordinate 50,063, forward strand.
TGTAACTTGACTTGGCGCGCCACGTCAAAACTTGAACGTAGCGGACAGACGCACGCTGCGTGGTGTGCCGGGTTGCACCCACAACGTCGAGAACGAATTGGTGTAATAGGTTTCGTCGAACAGGTTGTCTACGTCGAGTCGCAGGGTTGTCGTCTTTGTGACTTCATACGCGGCAAAAGCACGAGCGAGCGTATAGCCTGGTAGTTTGAAGTTGGTCGTGAATTCCCCGGAGCGCTTGCCCACGTGCACCACGCCGCCACCCAGCTGCAGGCTGCGGCCAGCCAGCGTCATCGACTTCACCAGCTGCAGGCTCAGGCTTTGCTTGGGCACGTTGAGCAGCGGTGTGCCCGCCGGCACGGGGACGCCGAAGTTGGCGTCGTTGAAGGTGTTGGTGGTTTTTGCGTCGACATAGGCATACGAAGCCCAGATGCTGTATCCGTTGGCGATCTCACCCTGCAAATCAATTTCGATGCCACGGCTTTTCGCTTGGCCAATGGCCGCCAATGTGAGCGCGCTGGGGTCATCCGCAACGAGGATGTTCTTCTGCCGAACTTGGAACAAGGCCACCGTACCGTCGATGCCGCCAACTGAAAACTTGGCACCGGCTTCAAGCGCGGTGGATTGATTCGGCGTGAAGCCATTGCCGCGTGCATCCACCCCCGAAAGCGGGCGGAAGTTTTCGCCGTAGGTGGCGTACAGTGACAGCGACGGATCGGCGCGGAAGACAAGACCCAGTTGCGGGCTGACGCGCGTTTCCTTTTGCGTCAGGACCTGGCCGTTGGCCCGGTTGTTTAGTGTTTGTTTGTAGTCGTCGTAGCGCGCACCGACCCGCAGTTGCACACGGTCGCTCAGGTTGATCTGGTCCTGCAAAAAGAAGCCCGACGATTGCTGCGTTTCCACGCGGTTGGTTAGCGGGGTCGGCGTGGGTAGGGTGTAGCTGCCATAGACCGGGTTGAAGATGTTGATTGCCTGTTGCTGCGCCAAGGTTGGGTTGCTCGCCAGAGCCGGGGCGCGCGCACGCAGGAACACTTGGTCGTTTTCGAAACGGTCGGAATCCAAACCGAAGATCACGCGGTGCTGAAGCCCGCCCCATTTGAAGCGGCCATTGATTTCGGCACGTACCACCTGATAGTCGGCATCGTAGTCACGAAAGCGGCGCTGGCGTGTCAGCGTCTGGCCGTCCACCAGCAGACGCTGGCGGTTGGTCGCCAGCTCGGCCTCGGTGGAAAAGCCCTCCAGCGAGGTCTTGCGTTTGGTTATGCCCAGCAGCGCACTCCAATCTTTGTTGAAATCGTGCTGGAACTCAAGTTGGTGGCCCTGCACATCTGCCTTCAGCGGCCCATCGCCCGGCTCGCCGAGAAAACGGCTCTCGGGAATCCGCCCCAGCTGACCATTGAGCGCGAGAACACCGCGGTCGAACGGGATCTTTTGCTGGCTGTACTCCAGCTCATAGACTAGATTGCTTTGCGGGCTGATGCGCCAGGCGATCGACGGACTGGCACCGTGTTTGCTGGTTTCGACGGTATTGCGGAAGCTGCCTGCGTCTTCTGTGTAGCCGACCAAGCGGGCGGCTACGTTATCGGACAGCGGCGCGGTCCAATCGACGTCGGCGCGATAGGTATCAAAACTGCCTGCAGACAGTCGAAACTCACCGGCGGTCTTGAACGTGGGGCGTTTGGTGACTAGATTGACTGTGCCACCTGGTTCACCGCGCCCGAACAACGCTGCACGCGGACCTTTCAGCACTTCAACTGACTCGATGCCCGACAAATCACGGGGGCCGCCGAAGCCAC
>JBIIYQ010000070.1:0-15441 GCA_044346745.1 Usitatibacteraceae bacterium
AAGCTCTCCCCGCGAAGCAGTCCCAGCCCAATCCGTTCCCGCTCAACTTGCTCCAAATGACAATACGTTCTCTCCGTCTCAGCTTCCATCAACACCTCCAACTAGTCATACTAGTCAAATATGGCGTGTTGCACTTGAATCTTTAGACCGCCTCGAGGTCGTCCCTACAACCCGCGAAATTGGGATTGATGGGCGCGAGACACTTCCAGCCTGTCGGTGAGCCCCTTGAGCTTGATGCTCACCTTTTCGATCTCGTCCCGCACCACTGCGTCGATGCTCCGCACGTTCACCATTGTTCCGCGGTGAATACGCCAAAACATCTCGGGATCGAGCTCAGTTTCTAATTCCGACAGCGGCTTACGAATAAACGCCTCGCTGTTCAGCGTCACGATTCGTGTGTATTTGCTGTCGGATTGGATGTAGACGATTTCCTCGACCATCACAAAGCGCACTTGTTTGCCGACGCTGGCTTGGATGAACTTGAGATAACGCGGATTTTTTCCGTCGGCTTGATTGAGCGCTTGGGCGACGCGTTTGGTGGCTCCCAACGTCGAGGTTCGATCGGCGAGCCGCTGTTTGAGTCTCCGAATCGATTTCGCCATGCGCGCCACACGAATCGGCTTCATTACATAGTCAATTGCGCCGTGATCAAACGCTTGGATGGCGTGATCATCGAAGGCGGTGACAAACACGACCAGAGTATTGGTCGAGATTTGTTCGGCGGCTTCGAGCCCGGTCATACGCGGCATCTTGATATCGAGAAAGGCGACGTCCGGCGCGCGTTGTTCGATTTCGTTCAGCGCCGATACACCGTCCGCACATTCAGCGACGATGTCGAGCTCTGGCCAGAGTTCGGCAAGTGCATCGCGGAGCTCATCTCGGAGCAGTGGTTCGTCGTCGGCAATTACGGCAGTGGTCACAGTTTCGCTCCTACTAAAAGCGGCAGTCCCTGCATGGACTGCCGGCGCGGCTGGCACCGAGCCAAACCTGTTTGGCTCGGCGAAACCCCAGCCTTGCTGTCGTCAGCAATTACGGCGGTGGTCATCGTTCAATTTCCTTTTTCATTGCGTTCAACGCGGCAGGGATTGAAATCGTCGCCACTACGCCCCTGGGCACATTGGGGCTGATTTCGAGAGACGCGTCGGTGCCGTAAAGGCTATGCAGACGTTCACGAATGTTGATCAACCCGATCCCCGTGCCTGATGTGTTCGCGCGACCGAAGCCGATGCCAGTGTCGGCGACACAAACACGCAGACAGTCGCCCCTTGGGCTGGCAATGATCTCCGCGCTGATGAGTATTTCGCCTGGATCGGCGGAAGGTTCGAGTCCGTGTTTGACTGCATTTTCAACCAGTGTTTGCAGCAACATCGGCGGGAAGGTGAGGCCTGCGGTGTCCTCACCAAGATGCACGCGATAGCGGAGTCGATCGCCCATCCGTATTTGCATGATCGACAAGTAACTCGCCGAGAGCGCAACTTCTCGCTCCAGCGTGGATTGGCTCTGGCGCATCCGTGGCAGCGCCACATGCAGATAGTCGCTCAGGTGGTCGAGCATGTCACGAGCCCGGTCGCCATCGCGTTTGATCAGCGAACGCACATTCGCCAGCGTGTTCAACAGGAAGTGTGGCTCAATCTGCGCTTGGAGTAACCGCAGCTGGGCTTCCGCCGCTTGTTTGGCGCTTTCCTGTCGCTGGCGCTCCATCGCCTGCTGCGCACGCAGTGCAATCGCGCGTTCCGAGCGGACAAAATCGCGAACCATTAGCGTGCCACACGACAACATTCCAAACACCAGCGCTGGCCACCAGTGCGGCATCAGGAACGACCAGCGGAAAGTGCCCATACCGATCACTTCAAACCAGATGAGGCTGCCGGCAAAGGCGCCCCCCGCCGCGCCCAAGACCAGCGCACCAAGCGCCAGCCGGATCTCCGCGCGAGCGCCCTGGCGGTGGTTGAGTAAGGTGAGCGCCGCTGTTGCAGCGGCATAACCCAACCAAAGTTGGAACGCCATGAGCAGCCAATGCTGCGCAGCGTAGACATATAGCACCGCACCAGCCAGCAGGCCCGCAAGGGTTGGCCAGTGGACCAGCCGATCGACAGAGAACTGCGCTAGCATACCGCTGGGTGGATCCGCTTGTGGTCGCACCAGATAGTGATAGAGGCGATGATTCATTTTGCTGACCCGGTCGGTATGGGTCGGGGTGCACGGTTCTGCTCACTTCCAATTTCTAGGGGGAGAAGCAGCGGCTGCATCATGGAGATTGTTCCGCTTCCCTCCAAGGCGATACCGCCAAACAGGCTTGAGGCATCTTCAGGGACCTCGACGGTAACCAATACCGTCACCCAGTCGCTGGTGCCCTTGAGCGGCCGGTCCTCCATGTCGTCATTCTGCCAGCCCATTTTGCCGGGCTTGTCGACCCTTAGCCACAAGCGTGCGCTTTCAGAAACGTTTTCAACTTTCACCTGCGCAAATAAACGGGCGGTCTTACCGCGCAGACCATCCAACGGAAAATTGAAACGCGCCGCGACGTAGCCGGGGGCTGTGGACGTACAACGCAGCGTCACCGGACGCGGTGATGTCAGGGAAGGGCGCTCGCCGGCAAATGCTTTGCAGTTCGCGGTGTCGGCGCGCATGCTGGTCCATCGCCAGCCGTCAGGCAAAGGCTGTTCGCCGCCCCATTCCTGGACGGCCCACGCAATCAAGCACGCCAAAATCAAAATCGAAACCCGCATGGCAACTGAACAACACTTTGTGAAGCCCGAAGAATACCGGATAGAGATGCTGGAGAAGTTCGCTGTGGGACGAACTGCGGTTTGGTGCGATAGGCTGGGGTACTCTGAAAACCCGCTGGCCCGTCGCGAGTTTCGGTACATTCGTCCCATAACCTTTGAGTAACAAGTAAACGCTGCCCACAATGTCGGCATCCAACGTACAGGAGCAATTAAATGCCAATCAGTCCCCGCGCCGCCATGTTCAGCACCGCTATCTCTGTCTGCGTGTTGTCGGTACTCATCGCCGGATGTGCAACAGAAGGCACCAAGGATTCCGCGGCGCTGACCGCCGCACAACCGGGTTACATCGTCGACGAGACCACTAAGTGGCAAAAACTCAACACGGTTGCCTTTCGTGGTAAGCAAGACGACATCTCGTTTGTGGACGACAAGACGGGCTGGTATGGCAACGGCGCGGGTAAGCTGTATCGCACCACCGACGGCGGTAATACCTGGCAGGAGCAGCTCTCCAAGCCCGGCACGTTTGTCAGGACGGTTGGTTTTGTCGATGCCAAACGGGGATTCATGGGCAACGTCGGCACCGATTACTACCCGGGAGTCACCGATACCAATCCCTTGTACGAGACGCGGGACGGCGGCGTAACGTGGTCAGTGGTTCCACAAAGCCGGATCAGTGGGCCGGTGGTGAAGGGCCTCTGCGCGATCGATATTCTGAAGAAGCAGTCGATTTTCCAAGGCGTATTGCAAGATCGCACCATCATCCACGCCGCCGGACGGGTTGGTGGCCCCGGCTTTGTCATGCGCTCGCTTGATGGCGGTGAAACCTGGAAAGTGCTCGATCTCAATCAGCAGGTCGGGCCGATTCTCGACGTCAAGTTTTTTGATGAAAACAACGGCTTGGTCTTCGCCGGCACCGATGCCAATGTTGAGAAATCCAACGCACTCATTCTGCAAACGCGTGACGGCGGTGTGACGTGGAAAAAGGTCTATCAATCGACGCGGCCATATGAAATCACCTGGAAGGCGTCTTTCCCCACGCGCAATACCGGCTATGTCACCGTTCAGAGTTATGACCCGGACAAGTCAGCATCAAAGCGTGTCGTCGCCAAAACAACTGACGGCGGAAATACGTGGCGCGAGATCCCGCTCGTTGATGAGCACGCTGTGCGGCAATTTGGCATCGCCTTCGCGGATGAAAAAACGGGCTGGGTTGGCACATCCACAAGTGGCTTTCAAACCCTTGACGGCGGTGCGACTTGGTCGCGTGTGGACATGGGGCGCGCGGTCAATAAAATTCGTCTGATGCCGACTGCGGACGGGCTGGTCGGTTACGCGATTGGTGTGGACATCCACAAATTGGTCGTCGCCAAACGTAAATGAGTTTTGTCCTCGGCGCAGTCTGCCGACTACGACAAGACGAATGTGATCGCCAAAGTCCTTCATTGGCGGTCATCTTCAGGAAAAAATGTCTGGAAACGCCCGTCAATAAACGAGTTTTGGTTATCCGGTTGGCGGGCATGCTGGTCATGTCCCGTTTACTGCGCCTCGTCGCTTTGAATGTGTGTCGGCGATGCTGACGGCCGAAAATCTTGTCGCAGCCTTTCTGGTAGGCTTCTCCGTCCAAAACTTTATGAGGCATTGAATTCACATGACCTACACTCGTCGTTCCAACCCTCTTTACCGATTTACGCCGATGTTCGCGGCTTCACTGGTTGCCATCAGCGGCGCCGCAGTGAACATCGCCAGCGCGCAGGATGCTGTGTTGCCGCCGCCTGCCGCACTGGTGATGGAAAACGTCCCCGCCGTGCCGGCGAGCTTGGCTGCACAAGTCGCGAAGTACACGGAGTTCAAGCCGACCGCTTTCACCGGCTGGCATCCAACAAAGATGGAGATGCTTCTCTCCCGACGCCACAAGAACACGCCGCAAATGTACCGCCTGACCAAACCGGGCGGCCAAATGGAGTTGCTAACCGACTACTCCGAGCCGGTGCGCAGTGCATCCTATCTGCCGCCCGACGGCAAGTCGTACGTGTTCGGCAAAGACACCGGCGGCAATGAAGTCCTGCGTGTCTATCGCCGTGAGTTTGGGGCCGCCGAGGCCGTCGCGATTTCTCCCGACGGACTACGCGTCAATAGCCTCTCGGGGAGCAAAGACGGCAAACAGATGGTCTATACCACTGTCCCGGTGAATCGTCAGGGCTCTGCCGACAAAATCAACACCACGCTGTGGATCGCCGACCCGCTTAAACCCGAGTCAGCCAAAAAGCTCGCCGAGTTTGAAGGCGGCGGCTGGTTTGGCTTCACTTTTTCGCCGGACAACAAACAACTGCTTTATGTCGAGTATGTTTCGGCAAACGAGAGTTACCTTTGGTTGTTTGATATCGCCACCGCCAAGTCTCGCCGTCTTACCGAAAAGGACGGCAAGGATACCGTTGCCTATAGCGGCGGACAGTTCAGCCATGACGGCAAAGGTCTCTACGCCGTTACCGATCGCGGCAGCGAATTTCAGCGCCTGAACTACATCGACCTCGCGACCGGCAAACACACGGTCCTGACGGGCGACATCAACTGGGATATTCAAAGCGTTGATCTCTCGGACGACGGTAAAACGATTGCGTTTGTTGCCAATGAAGACGGTAACAACGTACTCCGCCTGATGCGTACCTCCGACCACAAGTTGATGCCATCGCCGAAGTTGCCGCTCGGTACCATCGGTGGTGTTGAGTGGCACCGGGACAGCACCAACCTTGCGATGAACGTGACTTCAGCGACCAGCCCGTCCGAAATCTACTCGGTTAACGTCAAGACCAACGAAGTGACCCGTTGGACTACACACGAGACGATGCAAGTTGATGCGGCGAAGTTTGTCGAACCAGAATTGGTTCGTTGGAAGTCATTTGACGGTCGCATGATTTCCGGCTTTCTCTACCGCGCACCTGCTGCCAAGTTCCCAGGTAAGCGTCCGGTGTTGGTCAACATCCACGGCGGACCAGAAGCGCAATTCCAGCCAGGCTTCATGGGCCGCAACAACTACTTCACCGATGAAATGGGCATCAGCATCATTTACCCGAACGTACGCGGCTCGAGTGGTTACGGCAAGTCGTTCTTGAAGCTCGATAACGGCATGTTGCGCGAGGATTCGGTTAAGGATATCGGCGCATTGTTCGATTGGATCGCCACCCAGAAAGATTTGGACGCGGGCAAGATTGCCGTCACCGGCGGCAGCTACGGCGGTTACATGTCGCTTGCCGTATCGACCAACTATGCTGATCGCATCGCGGCGGCAATTGATATTGTCGGTATTTCCAGCTTCGTGACCTTTTTGGAGAAAACTGAAAGTTATCGTCGTGACTTGCGTCGTGTTGAATACGGTGACGAACGTGATCCGGAAATGCGCAAGTTCATGGAAAAAATCGCGCCGCTCAACAACGCTTCCAAGATCAAGAAGCCATTGTTTGTGGTGCAAGGCAAAAACGATCCACGCGTTCCCTACCAAGAAGCCGACCAAATTGTTGCCACCGTGAAGAAAAACGGCACACCGGTCTGGTACATGACGGCACTCGATGAAGGCCATGGATTTGCAAAGAAGGCAAACGCGGATTACCAGTTCTTTTCGACCATTACCTTCCTGAGCAAGTATTTGCTGGGCAAGTAAACGCTTAAGAAGTAGTTGTCAATTGAAAACGGCTGTTGCGGGGGACCGCAGCAGCCGTTTTTGTTGGTACGCTGCAAGTGCTCACGGTTGATGTATAAGCTACGGCCTAGGTCTGAAACGCTGCATGGGCGTGTCGATCAGCACTGGTTGTCTCAGACGCTGCGGATGTGTGCTGCCAACCCGCGCCTTGGGGAGGGTTCAATTGCCGTGCCATATCCCAACCGTGCCCACATTTGTACCGTCTCTGCTCTTGCCGACGCACCAACAAGATCGTGAAACTTTCTGTACTCGCCCGCCTGTTCGGGATATTCCTGCAGGGCTTGTGACAACGGGTGCATGGAGAGTCCGACTGACGCCGCGGCGAGTTGCGCGCGGACATAGGCGCGCCCGGCGTTTACTTGAGTTGCGCGGCTGTTGTTGGCGGTCGATAACCAAAAAAACGCATTGGTCGAATTCAGATTGGTCTGAAAGTCTGCGAGCTGTGTCGTGATCGCCGCGTCATCTGCTGCAGGGGCCTTGGTGCGATCAAACAGACCGATTGCCACCATCGCTCTGGGCATCAACTTGTTGAGCGAAATTCCGTCGCGGTGTTCGGCGATTTCCGCCGGGCCGACTCTCATCACGCGCAGCGATTCCATCATTGTTCGCGGTGTCACCAGTTCAATGCGAAACGCATCCAAGGCGATTCGTCGATGCCGGGCGAGTAAATCAGGCGTGCTGCTGTCGATGAAGCCGACCCGTGTATCATACCCGGCGACACTCTCGGCGATGGCTGCCATCGCGCCGGGGGGTACTGCTAAAGGCAGGTAGGCATCCCGGTTAGTGCGCCGCCGTACAATTTGTGAAAACAACGGGTCGGCCTTGATGTCGGCGGCTTTCTGTAGGCGGATTCGTGCCGTGGGCTGGCTTGATGCTTGCATCAGGTTGAATTCGCCGTTTGGAAAGAGGGTGATATCAGCCGCCAGCCCGCGCTCCTTGGCTGCAATTACGAGCAGTTCCAAGAAAGTGCCCTGACTAATCATGCTTTGTCGACCGAACGGGTCAGTCTCTGGTAACAATCGAGACGAATCGCAGTAGAGGGTTATCTCATCCGACGTCCTCAAATCCACCAGCCACGACTGCAGGTTGTGGGCGTTAGGCGCGAGAATGGCATAACTGAGAATCCATTTGCGTGGATCCGACTCGTTGACTGGCCCCTTCCAAGGCGTGACCGCTACGTCGGGCAGTTGAGTGCTACACCCGCTGATAGCGGACGTGGCGGCAAGCACCACGCCACCGCCAACAAGTTGGATGAATGAACGTCGGTTCATGTTGTTTTCGCTTTTTGACCTTTGTTGCGCGGACTAGCTGCTGGCCTTTGCACCGGTCGGGACGTTACCTTGCAGCAGCTCGGCCAGAGACTTAGCGTGGTCCGTCATCACTAGTTTAGCTTGCCCAAGTTTTGAGAACGCGCCCGAAAACTGCACAAATTTCCCCTGCGCGGCAACCGACATGGCCGCAACGCGTTCGCCTGACGGGGACTTCAGCTCGAATTCGACGGCCGCACCGCCTTTATCTACCGGCAGAAGGAGCAGCACTGTTGACACAACATTGCCAGCGACACTCGAAGTACGCACATCGGTGATGGTTGCCCGTAGTGAGTGCGAATTGACCGACGGTGTTTTGACGACCTTGTAAGTCTCCTTCAGGGAAGTGACTAGCTGTTTGCGAAGTTCATCAGTCAGTTCCTGGCGCTCATCGGCGGACAGAGACTCTCTTGCGTCAGGTGCAAGCACAACGCCTACATCAGCGATGTGAATTTCGGTCTGGATCTTGACCGGTGCCTTGAGGAAATGTCGCGAACCGTCGCTACTGGTGCGCAGCTCGGCTGAGGAACCGAGCGTGGACTGGGTTGGGGCAATCGAGCTGCACGCTGCAAGCACACTGACGGTTGTAATGGCTAGGACGCGTTTTACAAAATGATGAATAACCATGGTAACTCCTTCGACTAAGTTAGGTTGAAAATCAAGACCGTTGCGAGGTACTACTATCGGCAACTGCAAGCGATGTTGGCAGCGCTTCGTTGCTGGGTTGTGTGCGGGCCTTAGCGCACATCAGTATTCCCAGCGCGACCACCCAGATCAGCCCGGCCGGATTGGTGAACGCCTGAATGGCGGCGATGTTTGGTTCAAAAATTCTTGCGGTCGCGATGACAAGACTAGTGCCGGTCAGGATGCCCATCGCGCTGACCAACGACGCCCTCCAGCCTGCGCTGAATCGGCGCAGCAACACGAAGCCCACACTCGTCATCCAGATGCCGCTCACCAATTGCACCCCGAGCAACTCGCCCACCGAGCCAGCGTACCCATTGAGTGCTGTGTAAGACACTTCGAGCATGCTGCGTGTTTCCGGGTTTGTCGCCGCAACGTACTGCGAAGCCAACGTCGGCATGGATGCTAACCAACGCACAATGCCGAGTATTTTCAGTACCGCGCCAGCGGCACCGAAAAAAGTGATGGTGTCTGCGACGGCATGGCTGACACTTGCGGCGATGAATCGCTCGCGTAACGCAAATGCGACCGGGATCAGCGCGAGAGAGGAAAGCAGGTAGCAGGCATAGCCGAAGATCATCGGCATTCGATTGGCATCAATGCGGGGAAGTACGACTGAGGGGGGTTCGCGCAGAATGCCCGGCCAGCCTATCGCCTGGCCGAGCACAACTATCGTGACCGTGAAGAGCGTGGCAGCGACGAGGGCAAAGATGCCGCCGAATGGTTGATGAATGGATGCGTGGGTTCGCATGTTCCAATTCCGGTAATAGCTAGCGGGATACGCTCGTGGCGAGGCGCGGTGAAGCCTGCGTCCTTTTGGCGGCAGCGCGACCATAGCCGAGAGTTTGGATTGAGGTTTGAACCGCGATATCCAGAGGCGTCTGCGTGAGATTAGGTAACAAATCAGCCATAGAGATGCTTTCGACGGCGTGCGGCACCCGCCACAGATACGACATCCGGGCAAGCTCGCGCCACATCGGGTTGACCACACCAATGATACGAATCACCGACCACGGCATGCTCGAACGTTTGAAGCGGCCACTGGCGATATTCAGTCGCCTTGCGACTGTCTCAACGCTGTCGAGCAATTCTTTGCCGGTGATGTTATGGCCGGCAAAGTGAATTTTCTTAAACGAACCGATGGTTGAGGCCGTTGCTGGCGTGTAGTGCCGCATGACCGGGGCGTTCAGGTTGCCGGCGAGGTCGAGTTCGGCGACGCCGACAAACGCCCGCGCCAAATCCGGCAGGTAGGCCCAGGCGTGGACGACATCCGTCGGGCCCGGGTAAACAAGTTTGCCGCTCTTGATCGACTTGACGATCGCTTGGTCGAACCAGTTGCCTGTACCGCTTCCAAAAAAATCCCCGGCGCGAATCACCACGCCGCGCAGTCCGCGCTGTATGCGTGTTTGCATTTCCTCTTCGAGCGCCACGCGTTGCTTGCCTTTTTTGGATGTTGGTCGTTGCATTGTGCTTTCGACAAGTCGCGCCGGCATTTTTTTGCCGAATCCATAAACGTTAGCTGGCAGCATAAACAGCGCGCCGAGGCGTTCGGCAATGTTCATGCCTTGCCGAGCCAGCGGCAGCAGCTTTTCATCCCATTCTTTGTACAAGGGATTAACCGCGTAGACCACGATGCTGGCATCACGCGCGGCGCTGGCGACCGCTTCGGTGTTGGACATATCAATGCCGAGCTGGCGCGCCTGCGGCGGCAGGTTCTCGATTTCGCGTCTGGCTTGTGCAAGCACGTCCCAGCCGGCGGCCACGAAGGCGTCAAGAACAGCCCGACCGAGGCGGCCGTTTGCGCCGAGAATAAGTACGGTTTTGTTCGTATTGGGTTGCATGTCGATTTCCTTAATGAGGTTGATGCGCTGTTAATGGTATGAACTTTGCACGCACGCGAGGTATTCGACAATTGCTTAAAGTTGTAACTGAGATATACAATTCCGCATGGATAAGAACACCTTTGACTGGACTCTCGTCAGAAGTTTTTTGGCGGTGCTCGATGCCGGGAGTCTGATGGGGGCCGCCAAAAGGCTCGGTGCACAGCAGCCGACGCTGTCGCGGCATATCGCCGAACTCGAGGCACAACTCGGTGTGGCGCTATTCGAACGCACCGGACGCGGCGTCGTGCCAACTGCCGCTGCCTTGCGCATCGCAGAGGCGGCAAGGGAAATGGAAGGTGGCGCAGTCGCGATCCGGCAGGCTCTGGACAGTCAGCGTAACCAAACCGAAGGGTCGGTGCGTATTTCGGCCAGTCAGGTGGTCGCCACCGTGGTGTTGCCGCCATTGATTGCGGATTTTCAGCAAGACGAGCCGGGCATTCAAATTGAAGTGGTCGCCTCTGACGCCATCACCAATCTGCTGCGGCGCGAAGCGGACATCGCGGTACGGATGATGCGGCCGACGCAGTCATCACTGGTGGCGAAAAAACTCACCGACCTGCCGATAGTGGCGTGTGCCCATCAGTCGTATCTTGAACGCGCCGGAACACCGAAGCGACTAGAGGATTTGTTTGCACATCGCTTGATCGGGGGGGATCGTGACGACGAGATTATTCGCGGCTTCGCCGCCATGGGGCATACCGTGACCAAAGAAATTTTTGTGGTTCGGACCGACGACCGTCTGGTCAGGATCCAGATGATTGTGGCGGGCTGCGGAATTGGCTTCACGGTACTCCATAATGTGCGCCTTTGGGACGGCGTCGTGCCGATATTGCCGATGCTTAAGATTCCGCCGTTACCTTGTTGGCTGACGGTACACCGCGAGATTCGCGGTAGCGCGATTGTTCGCCGTGTCTACGACTATCTGGGCGAGCGACTACCTACCGCTCTATTGGCCTGAGCCTTTCATGGCTAGTGCGGCTCACGCTTGGGCCGCCACAGCTGCTCCATTTCAAGGTAAGTGAACGACGCCGACCAACCGATCAATACAAAGCCGGTGAGGGCTTCCGTTCCGGCGAGGAATCGAATCGGACCGGCGGGTGAGAGGTCGCCAAAACCGACGGTGGTGAACACCGTCGCGGAGAAATAGACGTGGTCAAAGATGCTTGGGCTGATTGCACCGGAAATCCGGCCCGTCTCATTCCAAAGCAATAAAAAATGATAGGCGAGCCCGAAGAGCCAGATCTCGACGATGTGCAGCACAATCAACGACAGAACCGCGTAGAGCACGACCCGCCGCTTGGTGCCGCCAATACGGCCGACATGTCCCAAGCGGCTGCTAAGCCAACTCAGCCCCTCAAAGTGGGTAAGTGCGGCAAGAACAACCGCGAGAGCCGTCGCACCAACGACAGCAAGATTGGCGCCCCAATTTGTGTATTCTGCGATGTGGCTGACATTCCCCATCTGTTCAGGCTAGCATAGTTGTATTGTGCAAGTTTGATCTAGCGCAGACGGGAAGCGGCTTGATCATTTGTTAACTGGGGCATTTATTTCCATGAGCACCGTTCCACCGCCGCTCGACGAGTTGATCCAACTTGTGACGGCAAGATTTCCCGCGCTTGCGCATTTGCCGCCTGCGACACTTGCACGTACCGTTGCCGCCGCGCAGTATCGGCAGATGGCTATCGGGGAGCAGTTGTTTTCACCAGACACGCCTTGCGGCGGATTTCCGCTGCTGCTGGAAGGGCGGGTGCGGGTGGTGCGCGAGGCACCCAACGGGCGGTCGATCACGCTTTATACGGTCGAAGCCGGCGAGCTTTGTATCGCCTCCGCACAAGCGATGTTTCGCCACCCCGGACTCATGGCCCATGGTTATGCAGAGACCCCGATCACGGTGCTGGTGTTGAGCCCTGAGGCCGTGGATGAATTACTCGCCACTGAGGCGGACTTTCGTAAATTCTTTTTTGGGTTAATCAGTGACCGGCTGTCCGATTTGATGCTGGCCGTTGAGGCGATTGCGTTCTTGAAACTCGATCAGCGCATCGCGCGTTTGCTCGTGGAACGGGGGCCGCGTGTGGCGATGACACACCAAGCCATCGCCGACCAGCTCGGGGTGGCGAGAGAAATGGTGTCGCGGGTGATGCGTGGGTTCTCCGAGCGCGGCTGGATTACCCAGTCCCGCGAGGAGATCGAGGTCGCCGATGTTGCCGCACTGGATGAGGTTTCGGCGGGATAGAGGCAACAGAGCTGGTTAGCTTGGTAACAAACGTCACAGACCGCTGGCGTGAAGCGGTGCAGAATGCACTCCATACCTTATGGAGGCAGACATGATCCTGCAATTGTTTGACCAAGACTCTTCGACACTGACCTACATTGTTGCCGACGCCGCCACGCGTGAGGCCGCCATCATCGACCCGGTGTTGGGCCAGCTGGATCGAGATCTCGGCGAATTAGAGCGCCACGGGCTGACCCTTCGCTGGATACTCGACACCCACGTTCATGCTGACCACGAAACCGGGGCGAACGCATTGAAGTCGGTTACTGGCGCATCGAGCGCAGTGGGCGCGGCGTGTGAATCGACCGGGCATGATCGAATGCTGGTTGATGGTGACGTAATCGACATCGGTTCGACCAAGATTGGTGTGATCGCCACGCCCGGGCATACGCCGGGAAGTATGAGTTTTCTGGTGGGGGGCAACGTGTTTACTGGTGACGCCTTGTTGATCGAAGGTTGTGGCCGAACCGATTTTCAAAACGGCAGCAGCGACGAGTTGTACGATAGTGTCACTCAGCGACTGTTTACATTGCCGGAGACGACCGTCGTTTGGCCCGGCCACGACTATCGCGGTAGGGCAAGCTCTACAATCGGCCATGAAAAACACCGCAATCCACGTTTTGCAGGTAAAGACCGTGATGCGTTTCGTTCCCTCATGGCAGGACTGAACCTTGCGCCACCCAAACATATTGATAAAGCCGTACCGGCGAATCGGTCTGGCGGCGCGTTACACGCAGGCGAGCCAGTGTTGCCGATGATCCAGCCAGCGCCGTTTGTAAGTCGCTTCGATCCTAAGCTAGACGCGCTTGTCGATTTGCGTGATTCCGTAGATGCACAATGTGCGCCCTTCGAAAACGCGGTTTGCCTCAGTACGACTGAGATACCGAAGATGCAGGCAATCGCGTCCAATGCGCGCACGCTTTATGTTTTGTGTCGCTCTGGGCGGCGCTCACTCGTCGCCACTGAGGCATTAGTGAAGGCAGGTGTGACAAACGTGTGTAACGTAACTGGCGGCGTCCTTGCTTTGAACGCGTCTCGATCCACAACTAGTCAAGGGGCGCAAGCGCATGGTTGATCAAACGTGGTCGTTGTGGATGAGCGCCGCCTTCGGCGGGGCGCTGATCGGCTTGGCGAGCGGCGGGTTAATGTTGTTCAACGGCCGTATCGCCGGTATCTCCGGCATGTTCCACCAAACTGTGGCGGGTTCTCGCGAGGCTTGGCGCTGGACGTTTCTTGCCGGCCTGGTGTTGGCCGGCGTTGTTGCGCTGCTGTTTTTTCCATCACTCTTGCCGGCGGCGGCAGCGCCGATATCGTCGTCAGGCATCGGCGGTACGCTGATGGTTGTGGCGGCGGGCCTGTTGGTCGGTTTTGGTACACGGATGGCGAGTGGTTGCACGTCAGGCCACGGCGTGTGTGGCTTGGCCAGATTTAGCGTGCGGTCATTGGCGGCGGTAGTGACGTTTTTGACCGTTGGCATCTTGGTCACTTTTCTGATCGGCGTCTTCGGAGGTCGCGCATGAAACATCTCACCGCTTCAATTGCCGCGCTGGTATTGGGCTTTATTTTCGGCTTGGGCTTGCTCGTCTCCGGCATGGTCGATCCGGCTAATGTCAAAGGGTTTCTCGACGTCACCGGCCGAACCTACGGGGCATGGCGGCCGCAACTGCTGGCCGTGCTCGGTGCAGGCATGATGGTGACCACGGTGATTTATCTGCTCGCAGAGCGGCGCAAACACCCATTGGTGGAAGCAGGGTTTCATTGGCCGCATGCGACCGTCATCGATCGGCAATTGATTCTCGGCTCGGCGTTGTTTGGTGCCGGTTGGGCACTGGCCGGTTATTGTCCGGGCCCGGCGCTGGTCGCGGTGGGTTCGTTTTCGTCTAACGCGGTGATCTTTGTCGTGGCGATGGCGGCGGGCGGCTTTTTACAACATATCTTGCAACATAAATTGGCGGCACGTTGATGGGCTATCTTGACGATCCGCGTGTGCTGTTCGCCGCCGAACGTACGTTGCTCGCGTGGCAGCGCAGCGGACTCGCGCTGATGGGGTTCGGCTTTGTGGTGGAGCGATTCGGGTTGTTCATGCGAATGGTCACCGGCCATGCGCCGAGTCCGGTCGATCGGGCGTTCTCGCTTTGGCTGGGGGTGGCGCTGCTGTGTTTAAGCGCCGCCGTACTGGTGTTTGCGGCAAGGCAGTTTCGTCTCGTGGTGAAGCAACTGGCGGCGAGCGAAATCCCCACCGGTTACGCGACCGGTGCGGCCGTTTGGCTCAACATCGCGCTGGCGGGCATTGCACTTTCGCTGGCGGTGTACTTCGTCGCCGGTGGCTAGTTGGCTAATTGTGGTTTTCGAAGCCGCTTAAAACTCCTTATGTGGCGGGGTTTTCCAGGGGAAAGTGCCTGAAAATGGCCGTCAATAGGCGAGTTTGGTGGAGGGGACTGGCGGTCAAAAGATTCAAGTGCAACACGCCATATATGACTAGTATGACTAGTTGGAGGTGTTGATGGAAGCTGAGACGGAGAGAACGTATTGTCATTTGGAGCAAGTTGAGCGGGAACGGATTGGGCTGGGACTGCTTCGCGGGGAGAGCTTAAGGATGATTGGGGCAGCACTTGGGCGTTCGCCATCGTCGATTTCACGGGAGCGACGGCGCACCGGTTGTGCGACGGGCTATATTGCTTGCGTGGCTGAGCAAAGTGCGGTCAAACGCGCCAGCGTACCCCGGCGACAACGCAAGCTGGCCGCGCATCCAGATAACGGGCTCAGGGCATTTGTGCTGGCTGGAGAGGCTCAAAAATCCGGACGCCATGGATTGGCGTGTTGAGGTTGCGAGTTAGATTTTCTCCTGCTTTAATGTGTTTATAAAGGCTGC
>JBIIYQ010000187.1:0-4878 GCA_044346745.1 Usitatibacteraceae bacterium
GCGGCCGAGGTTGAGCCGGGCGGTAACGGCAAACCTGCCGCACGAAAGGCGGCGACCTTGCCAAAGTGAATATCGGCAACAAACAACGTCGATTCGCGCGGCCAAAACACCGCCTTCTCCGTGTGCAACAGCAGCGACTCACCGGCAACTTCAATGGGCAACATCGAACGCATCAGGCAACTTTCTCAAACACCGCTTGCATCCGCGCGATGCGATCGGAAAGACTCTCCGTACTAAGTTTTTCGCGCAGCCGCGCGACCATCAGTGGAAAGGCGAACGGCGTCGGCCGATCAGACCGAATAATCGTCAACCGCTGCTTTCGCATCCCCTCCAGCACCTCTTGCAGCCGCTGAAACTCCAATTCACGCTCCAGCACTTCGCGTGTTGATTGCGCAAGCAAAGGGTTGTCTTGATCCCACTGTGCAAATACGTCAAAGATCAAACCGCTGGTGGCTTGAAGTTGTTTGTTGGTCTTGCCCGCACCGGGGAAACCGGTAAAGATTAGCCCGGCCACACGTGCGATTTCGCGAAAGTGGCGCTTCGACAGTTCGGCCGCGTTCAGACTTTGCAGGACCGAGGCAAGCAGCGCCTCGGACGAAAACAATCCTTCAAGCAACCCGCGTGACAACACAAACGGCGTCTCAGAAAGCAACTCGAATCCATAGTCATTCACCGTGAATGAAAACGTTGCCGGCGTGACTTGGCCCAAACGAAAACCAAACAATGCCGCCAAGCCGGTGTGTACATGCCGCCCCGCAAACGGGTAGAAGTAAAGGTGATATCCCTCGCGCGTTTCGATTTGTTCGATGAGCAATTCATCCCGCGCCGGGATACGCGACATGGCGCGTTGCACCCGAAACAGCCGCTCAATGGTGGTAATTTCCGGCGGCATGACATCTCCGGGCCGCGCCTGCCGGACATCTTCGAGCACATCGCGCACTCTATCGGCGAGTTGTGAGGAAAGCGGCATCTTGCCGCCAGCCCACTGCGGAACAAGATTCTTGATTTTCTTCGCCGGCTTCACATACGCCGTCATCTCGCGCACTCGGATCAGCTCAAGCGTCTTACCCGCAAAGGTGAATGCGTCCCCCGGTGAAAGTCGGGCGACAAAACTCTCTTCAACATGCCCCAAACGCGCGCCGTTCATGTAACGAATATCCATCGAGGCATCCGACACGATCGTGCCGATAGCCATACGATGACGGCGCGCGATAGCGCCGTCGTTCACCACATAACGCCCGCCATGCTGCTCGACCTTCCGGTACTCCGGGTAGGCGTGTAACGCCTCACCACCGCGCGTCACAAAATCGAGCGCCCAATCAAAGTCGGTTTCGGTCAAGTCGGCGAAGGCATGTGTGCTGCGGATCTCGTCAAGCAGGACTTGGTACTCAAATCCCTTTGTATTGGCTTTGCCCGCCAAGGCAATCGTCACCAAGTGCTGAACGAGAACATCAAGCGGTATTGCCACCGGCCGCCGCGCTTCGATCTTGCCTGCACGAGCAGCCCGTTGTGCGGCAAGGGACTCCACAAACTCAAAGGCGTGTGTTGGCACACAGGTGACTCGCGAGACTTGTCCCGGCGCATGCCCAGAGCGTCCGGCGCGTTGCAGCAATCGGGCCACGCCCTTTGGTGAGCCGATCTGCAAGACACGCGCCACCGGCGAAAAATCCACACCAAGATCGAGGCTCGACGTCGCCACGACTGCCATCAACATTCCGGACTTCAGCCCGGCCTCGACATAATCGCGCACATCGCGGTCAAGTGAACCGTGATGCAACGCAATCGCCCCCGCCCAGTCAGGCTTGGCGGCCAGTAATGCCTGGTACCAGAGTTCAGCCTGACTGCGGGTGTTGGTGAAGACAAGTGTTGATCCGCCTGCCTTAGCCGTGGCCTCGATCTCGTCGGCGACCTCACCAATCATGGCAAAACCCAAATGCCCGGCCCACGGAAATGGCTCACCGCCTGATGGGAACAACGTATCAATCACAATTTTTTTGTCGCGCACGCCCCCGACAATACGTCCACCGCCTGCAGTGCCCATCATCACCGACATCGCCTCGGCCATATTACCCAGCGTTGCAGACAGCCCCCACGTGCGCAGTTGCGGCCGCCAACGTCGCAGGCGGGCAAGTGCCAGCTCAACCTGCACACCACGTTTGTTGCCGATCATTTCGTGCCACTCATCCACCAGCACGCACTCAAGGTGCTGGAGCTGCTCCCGCGCATCGGCTTGTGTCAGCATCAGCGAAAGACTCTCCGGCGTGGTGATGAGTACCGACGGCATCCGTTTGGCCTGCCGTGCGCGTTCAGCACTGGTGGTGTCGCCGGTGCGCGAACCTATCGTCCACGGCAGATTCATTTCGCGAATCGGTTTTTCGAGCGAGAGGCGTGTGTCCTGCGCCAACGCCCGCATCGGCGTGATCCACAACACCGTCAGCGGCAGGGTTTCGCTTTGTTTACCGGTATGTGCAATGACCGGTGCCAACCACGCTGCGAGGGTTTTGCCGGAACCGGTCGCTGAGTGAATCAATCCAGACTCACCCTGCGCGTATGCGGTCCAAACCTCGCGCTGGAAATCAAAAACATTCCAACCATTCTGTGAAAACCAAGCATCCACGGCACTTTTCAGCATATTTTGGCTGGAAATGCCCGTGGATGTTAGGGTTTGCATTATCGACTCTGGGACATTCAAGGCGTACTCACCTTCACGCGCCGCGCACCACAAAGTTGTTTTGCCGCGACCACGGTGTTGGTATGGATCTCAACAGTGTCTTCGATCTTGCGCGCATAACCGCCCGCCATCGCGATGGCAACGGGCAGCTGGCGGATCGCACACGCGTCGTAAACCATCTTGTCGCGGCCGCGCAGCCCTTCAACACTCACTTTCAAGCGCCCCAAGCGGTCATCGTCATACGGATCGGCACCCGCGAGGTAGATGACGAGATCCGGCTCGAAGCGCGCAAACAGCGCGTCCAAGCCTTCGCGCAACGCCGCGAGGTAAGCGTCGTCGGTGGTGCCATCAGCAAGATCGATATCAAGATCGCTGGCGAATTCGCGACGAAACGGATAATTGCGCGCGCCATGAATGGAGAAGGTAAAAATACTTGCGTCGCCACTGGCAATGGCTGCTGTGCCGTTGCCTTGATGTACATCACAGTCGATCACCGCCACGTGTTTTGCGCGACCTTCGGCTTGCATCGCGCGCGCCGCCACCACCGCATCGTTGAACACACAAAAACCTTCGCCACGGTCATAAAACGCATGATGGGTACCACCGGCCAGATTTGCGGCTGCGCCCTGATCGATCGCCGCGCGGCATGCCGCGATCGTTGCACCAGACGAACGTTTGGAGCGCTCGACCATTTCCCCGGACCAGGGAAAACCAATCAACTTCATTTCCGGCACCGACAACTCGCCGCGTTCTGCGCGCAACACATAGTCTGGTGCATGTGCACGCGTCAGCTCTGTGAACGTCGCCGCTGGCGGCACACAAAAGTCATCTTTGGCGAATTCGCCGGAGGCCATCAGCCGCTCGCGCAGCATCCGGTACTTTTCCATCGGGAAGCGGTGTCCCGGCGGCAGCGGCAGGACGAACTCATCAGCGTAGAACAGTTTCATGCCGACATTATCGCCGGACGATATCCCCGCTTACGCTCTGCGATCTCAATGCGCCACCAAAACCTGCATAGAGGTCATCTTCCAACCTGGCCCTTGCAAACGAACATGGCCTAAGCGGATGTGGAAACGGCTATTTGCCACGGCAACATTCATCGTCGCATTTGCGCGGTAAGTGCTGTCGGTAACGATGATGGAATCCCCCGACCAATCACCACCGTCGCTGGGGACAAAAATGCCCTTCATTGCCCCACCAACCGACCGATCCGTCACTATCCCGAGTGTCGCGCGTAAGGGTGTGCGAGACAACACCTTGATGCCGACCAACGTCGCGTTTCGACGCGGGACGTTTGCTTTGCGCGCGACAATCCCCAGCACACACGGTAGCGCCGGATCGAGTTTGACCGCCACCATATTCTCCAAATCGAGCCGCGCCGCATCATCTGCCGACATTTCCAAACCCAGCCCGGCATCACTCACGTCTAGTAATTTGACGGGGCCACTGATGGTGTCAACGTTGGCGAATCGCCCGGTCTCGCCAGAGACCGCCGAAAGCGAACCTAGGCCGGTCATCGGGGCGCTGCCGCCCGGCCTTCCGGCAGCCGGAGGAAACGCCAGTTGGCCTGCAAGTGCACGGAGATAAATATCGTCATACCCGGCAAACAGTTCAACCCTGTCGCCACCAACCGGCAGACGTTTACTTTTCTTCCTGCTCGCGGACTGTAGCAACGAAAACTCGCGATCAAGAAAATCGATCACGCCGACATGATCTTCCAGTCGGAACGTCATGCCCAGCCCCCAGCCGGGGAAAATCCGACCGCGATGGAAACTGCCAAGGATCGCTTGCAGTTGCCGCTGCAAGGGTCGACACTGCAAGTAGCGGGGCGCGACATCACCCAACTGATAAGGCGTAAGTGGATGCGAGGCGTTACGCGGGTCCACGCAAAAGTTCGCACCGCCTTCCATGGGTTCCTTGGAAAGCCACAAGGCATGCGCGGAAGCAAGCAGCCACGTATCCAGAATTTCGAACCGACGCGGAATCAGGTTGCCGCTGGAAAAACGGTCCACCAAAAGGGTGCGCAGGAACAGCGCTTCAACTGTAGTTTCAATCAAAGTACGTTCCACCGCCACCGTAGCGGGCGTTGTATCCAGCTTTGCCTGACGCGCCAGCATAAACATTCGCAGAACACGTTCGGGCAAGGACGGGTCAGATTGGAGGTCGGCAATTTGCCGCCATTTGATCGCGTGCCCCAACAACAGCAG
>JBIIYQ010000188.1:0-4875 GCA_044346745.1 Usitatibacteraceae bacterium
CCCGTGTCGGGAAGGGGGAGGTGTGGGCCGACACCCTGCGAGGCAGAAAAATAGGTCGGTTTGCAGGTGTCAATGCGTCAAAAAAGCAGATCCATCCGAACATCAAGGCCAGCATGGACGGAAAAAATACTACGGTGAAATATGCAGGCTAGCGTCGCTCGGCTTGCGCCGCCCAGCGCCACGCCTCGTCAGATTCTGCGATCACCACACGCAATCCACCGAACGGCCATGCGAGATCGGCAGCCCGGGCATATTCGCCGCGTTCGAGGGCTTGCACCAGTTCCAGCGCAGGACGTAGTTCGCCTGACTTTTCGACCAGCGCCATGCGTAGCGCAGGTGAGAGGGGCAGTTTTTCTAGCGCATCCGCCATGTCGGTTTGCAACATCACATCGAGCAGCGACAGTAAACCGAGTGTAAACATTGCCGATGAAGACGCTGCACTCGTGGTGTCGTGTCCGGTCAGCAGTTCGAGCAAGCGCGCGCGCGAAAGAGCGATCTCGCGCAACGCACGAGATGTCGCGCGACCGCTACCTCCGGTGAGGAGCAGCATGGTGAGCCACTGGTAAAGACCATCCCGACCCATCAGCATGGCGGCGTGGTCGACCGAGTCAACCGGACGGGTTAGTCCGTGGGTGGCACTATTGGTTTGTCGAAGTAGTTGGTAGGATAGCTCAACTTCACTGCGCAAGACGCGTGTGGTTTCCGTCAAATCCTCATCCGACACAACATGGTGAATCAAGCGGCAGATTTGCTGAAGTCTGGGCGACATCGGGGTGCGTTCCAACACGGTTGTGCTGGTATCGACAATGCCAGCTGCGAGGTTGATGCCATTGGTTAGCAGCAACTCAAGGTCGCCAATACTGCCGATGCCCGTGGCCACCACGTTGACCTTTCCCCTTACCGCGCGAATAGCCGCTACGTCTTCGACCACCCGCGGTGCCGCCATGTCGGTCGCGTCGAGCAACACGAAGTCACAACCAGATAGGGGTTGGCCGACACTGCCGAGTTTGGCACCTGCGCGATTTAGTGCGGAGAGTGATTCGCGTGCGCTTGCTGTTTGCAACGCCGACTGGTCAGCTTCTGTGATCGCCAGCCAGACACCTTTGGGAACCGCCTCCAACACCGCTGGGCGCGACAATAGCGTAATCGGTAGCGCGACGAGGGCAGTGCGTCCTGCTTCGATGGTGGTGCGCATCGAGGTAAGAAGCGCGGTAGTGTGTGCGGCAATGGCCACGTCATCAGATTGCTGGGCGAGGCGCTCGGCGACGACAGGTGGCAGCCGGAATTCGAATCCTGCCAAGCCACCAGCTTGATCGATTAATGGTCGGCGTGCGCCAAAGATCGGCATTACGTCCGTCGGATTTGGCAGGACACCTGCTGCGGCCAACGATTGGTCGGGGACGATGGGATGTTTGGGTGCAGTCGCGTTTCGTTTTGCACCGCCGAGACTTGACAGCCAGCGGGCGCCGAGGAGGGTTGACCACCATGCAACTAGCGTACGCATAGTGCAACCGAGATGTTTGGATTGTAGGAACGTGCGGTTTTCATGCTGGGCTGGCGAGGAGTCGTGGTTGGCATCGAGGGACACACTTGTACGACAACTACGGCAGATATCCGGAAAAATGAACCCCACAGGCGGAATGTCTTGTACTGCCAGCCAGAGGAAGGGAATCCGCTATTCGCTATTCGCTAGCTGGTGCCGGCACGGTCGGTCTGACACTCGCCTTGCGTCTGGCTGAGGCGAGCATCCGTGTGAAGGTGTTTGAGGTCGCGCCTGACGTCGTCGAAGATTTGCGCGCATCAACTTTTCATCCTCCCACGCTCGATATGTTGGATCGATTCGGCATCAGTGCCGAGCTGGTTGCGGAAGGATTGATATGTCCCCACTGGCAGATTCGTTTACATCCGAGTGGTGACCGCGCGGTGTTTGATCTGTCCGCAATTGCCGGTGACATGAAACATCCTACATGGCGGCGTTCATGATGCGTTTAACTTGGCCGACAAACTCAGGCGAGTGTGGAGCGGCGAGGCGGATTCGCTGCTTGACCTGTATGAACGCCAGCGTCGCCCGATTGCGCAGCGACAAATCATCGCCCAAGCTGACGTTAACCGTGCGTGGATGCGTGAACGCGACCCCGCCAAGCGCAGGGAGAAACACTCGCTGGGCTGAAGGCCATCATCGCCGGCCCGGAAAAATTACGCGCGCAGCTGCTGAAGACCTCGTTGATTACCGGACTCAAGCAGTCTGGTGTAGTTGCCTAATGTAGCTACCTAATCGAGTAACGCCGCGAGTTGTGGTGCAGCGTTGCGAAAGGTAGGGCTCGCGGCTGACTTGGCCTGCCGGCATAACCACCAAGCCCCGCAGATGTTTGACGAAAGCATCGTAACTTCGCTTTTTGGTGAGCCGAGAATCGCGGGCAGGGTCAACAACCCCGTACCCGGAATCACCACTGCACGATGGTTGCCGGGTTTGATTCTCTTCAGGCATTCACTTACTTCGTCGCTCTCAAGTTCATAGGCCCGGAACGTCTCTCCTGTGCTTACTAACTGCGACACACGAATGCCGGGACTTTCCCAATAGGCAACAGACAGTTTGGTGAGCCATTCAGGGTAGGGGGAGACGAGCGCGATGGTGTCGCAATTGATCGCGCGTAGTGCGTCAACAATCGCCATACTCGCCGTGCGAACGGGGGGGCCCTGTAGACTCGCTCAGTTGTTCACACAACGCCACGTCAGCTGTCAAGCCGCTGGCGTAAGTTGCGCCGGTCACGCCGATATAGTGCGCCGTGATATCGAGTCCACCGAAACTCGCCAGACGGTTCGCGTAGTGGCTGGGATAGGTGGCTAAACGCGTTTGCAGGTCAGCCGCAAAGATGGGTAGCCGCGTCGCGTGAATGGCGACACTTTCGGGCAGTAGGGCGGCAAACTCAGGCTCAACCGTCGGATTCGACGGGGGAACAATGAGTCCGACCCGGTTGGTCAGCGAGAAACGCGCCACGTTCGCCAGCGCTTAAGCAGGCATCGAACGCAGGCCGTAGAGTTTGTCGCCCAGAATCAAATACTCCACCCGTGCAATTGCCGCACCTTTTTCCTCCTTGAATGTGTAGGCGACCGCTTCGATGGTGTCACCGACCCTCGGCTGCGCCACTTTCCATGCCTCGATACGTGTCATGGGTGACAACTCAAGCGTCCAATCACCGCGCTTAGTTGGCAGGGTTGCATTCGCCAATATTTTTGCGCCGTCGACAGGTGTGGTCTGTGGTGGGGCGGTACGTTTGGCGAGGTCAAATGGAAGCTTTGCGTCGGCCTTCATTGTCACCACGAGTTCAACGTGCGGATTCTGCCACTTCAAACTCTTGATCGTGCCCACCAAGTAGATGGGTTTGGTTTCGTCAAAACTTGACCAGCCGTGGTGGGCAAAGGCGCGTTGGCTGAGTGCGACGGCGGACACGGCGGAAACAGATGAGACAAATATGCGACGGTTCATGTACGTTCCTAAGTGTAGGCGATCCAGCGTCCGCAAGCGATCACGGCGAGCCAAATCAAGATGGACAGCACAGCTTGCGCACACGTGGGCAAACTTTCACAGTTGATCGCGCCTCTCGCGTGCAACACGGCAGCATTAGCGCCAGCGGCAAACAACAAACAGATTTTTAACACGAAAGCCGGGTTGTTGATCAGGTCGCCAATACGCGTGACAAACATGATCAAGCCGGTCATCGCCGCCAGTGAGAAGCCAGCGATAGTCCAGGGCAAGATTTGTTTGGCCAGTTGGTTGATATCAAACATCTGCATACGCCCCAAGATTCGCAGGTCAACAATCCACAACGTGCCGAACACCAGCGCGATGCCAACAATGTGGCCAATCTCGAGAATGGGATAAACGGCTGGTGCGGTTTTCAGCCAAACAATCGGTGCCCATTGACTGAGAGCAGCGAGCGGGGTGATGGCGGATGCACCGTCGGCGGCGACCGAGGGCATGATGGCAATGGAGGACATAGTGCAATTTTCGCACGCAACGGATGCTGTAACCCTGAGCCTCCGATAAAGTAGCGCAATGCGCCAATTCCAGAATGTATCGCTCGAATCCGACCCGCTCGCGGCCCGCTACGTGAAAGACGAATTGGTGACGGTGAGGTTTGCCGCCGTAGAGGGGGTGATCCAAAGTCGCGAGGGACCTAACCACTACCAGCGTGCAGACGCCTTGGTTACAGGGTCTACCGGCGACAACTGGAGTGTCATCCGCGCGCGGTTTGAAGAAAAGTACGAACCGTTGGCACCCCGGGAGATGGGACAAGACGGCTCATACCGTGCGCGGCGTATTCCCGTTTGGGCGCGCCAGATCGACGAGCCATTTGCCGTCGAAAGAAGAGCGGGCGGTGATCGCTTAACCGGCAATGCCGGTGATTGGTTGCTGCAATACGCGCCGGGCGACTTTGGTTTGGTGGAAGATAAGCGGTTTAAAGGTGTTTATCGGCTATGGCAAGAATAGTCTGGCGTGAGAGGCGTGAAGACCGTTGGCTTCGCGGTTTTTTCTTTGCTGGCCTAAAGGCGAGCGAAGCTGCTTTCGGCCAGAAGTGGTCCTTCCCGAGAGTCTCCTGATTTCATATCCTGATCCATTGAATTCGATGAAAAACAATGTGACCTGAAAATCATCTAGCTGGCCTCCCGCTGCCCCCTCAGCAGCGGGAGGCCAGCTAGATGATTTTCAGTCCACGATGAAATCTGGATTTTTATTGCGAGGTAGAGTGGAGAGGCTCAAAAATCCGGACGCCATGGATTGGCGTGTTGAGGTTGCGAGTTAGATTTTCTCCTGCTTTAATGTGTTTATAAAGGCTGCGTTGAAATCCATTGGTGATTGGTTTGCCAACGAAC
>JBIIYQ010000071.1:0-15277 GCA_044346745.1 Usitatibacteraceae bacterium
CCACTAGTGCAGAGCGCGGCCGGTTATTAAGCGGCTAGTGCGTAGTTTTCGTCGTTTGCGACTATTTGTTTGCAGTTGTATTTACGAGGTACTCTGCCCCTCGGTATGCACGGTTCTGCTTAATGCCCACGTCGAAACCAGGTCGGCCCCGAATTCGATGTCGTGATTATCTCACGAGCATCAGATTAGGGCGGGAGGCAGGAATGCAACCAACTCGGCAGGCGCCTTGATGCTGATGTGTGCGCCCCAGCTTTCTGGATTGCTGCCGCCAAGGTAGCCGTAGGCGGCGGCCACGCCAACCATGCCCGCTGCGTTCGCAGCGACGATATCTCGCTCGTCGTCGCCAACATACCAGCACTCGGTCGCCGGTAGGCCGAGCACCTGCGCAGCGTGTAACAGGGAAGCAGGGTGTGGCTTGGTGTGCGGCGTGGTATCGCCACTCACCACACAATGAGCTCTTGCATCCAAACCCAGTCGGCTAATCAGCGGATTGGTGAATCGCATTGCCTTGTTGGTGACAATGCCCCAGGCAATCCTGCGTTTTTCTAGTGCGGCAACAGTTTCTTCAATGCCTTCGAAAAACGCCGTGTGGTGGCACAGGTTCGCTTCGTAGACATCGAGAAATTCATCACGTAGCGAGGTGAACTCACGATCGTTGGGCGTCTTGTTGAATGCAACGCCAATCATGCCGCGTCCCCCGCGCGAGACATGGGGACGGTAGTCTGAAAGCGGCAAACTCGCTAATCCACGGGCATTTCGAAGCAAATTTGCCGCAAACGCCATATCCGGCGCGGTGTCGGCAAATGTGCCATCGAAATCAAACAATACCGCCTTCGGTGCCGGCAGAGACAGCGGGGGCAACGGCTTGCTGGCCAAGGCTACGTGCGCAGCAGCGGAAGGGGCTTGAAGCGTTTGGCGAACACGCCGTTAGCACTACCACCCCACCAGTTTTCAATGACAGTGGTGTACAGCGCGCGGTAGTCGATCACCGGCGGCGGGCCATCGATCTGGAATACTTCGACCACCGGCATTGGCTCGCCGATGAGTCCGCCGTTTACGCGGCCACCCATTGCAAAATGCACACTCGACCAGCCGTGATGGGTTCCGCCTTCAGCATTTTCTTTTGGGCTGCGGCCAAATTCGTCATAGGTAAACACCAACGTGTCATCCCACTGACCGATTTCCTGCATTCCACGGCGAAATGCCGCCAGCCCTTTGGCCAACCGCTCCAACACGGGGCCGTGGAACTTGAGTTGTGTCCAGTGGGTATCAAACGCATTGTGCTGGTCGCCATCTTCCGCGTTTAGTGTGATGTGTACGACCGGTGGTGCCTTACCAGCGGCTGCCAGTTCGACGGTCGATTGGAGCGCAACCCCAAACGAATCACTGGGGAACGTCGTCTTCAGAGTTGGCGGGGAGTCCAGCGTAAAGGTCTGCGCGGCGCTCCCTGCCTTGGAGGTGGTGAGATACGCGGTGTCCGATACACGATGACGCGCCTGCCACTCATTGGGATAGAGCATGTTGACCACGCCAACCGCCGCGTTGCCGCCTCGGAATGGCCCCATCGGGTCTGCTTCCCGAATATCCAAATCGCCGAAGGCAACAACATCTATGTTGCTGCGCTTGAGCTGTGCATTCTGGTTCAACGCGCGTGTCATCCAGCCTTCGACTAGAAATTCATCAGGCCGGGATGCGGTGAAGAGGGTTTCTGCGTCACGGTAGTGCTGGTTGGTGACGTCTTGCTGGCCAATGCCTTGCATGATCGCCAGCTGCTTGTCTTGCCAGAGCGGAAGTAATGCCTCGAGGCCGCGGTGCAATCCGTGGGTCTCGTTGAGCATCATCACCTGTTCGCGGGACTGCGCGATCGTCGGACGGAGTCTGCGATAGCGGGAATTGGCGACCGGCGCCATCGTGTTGTAACCGTCGTTGCCACCCTTCAGGTAAACCATCGCCACGAGTTTTTGTTTTGCAGATTGTGCAAATGCCACCGACCCCATAACAGGCAATGCCGTGAGTGCTAGGGCAGATGTTCCTCGGAGAAAATCTCGGCGTCCGAATTTCGCTGTGTGCACAGTCGTATATCTCGTGTTTGTGGGTATTGTTCGGTGGTTAGCCGGGCTTACGACACGCCATCATGTAATTGACGGACACATCATCACCGAGGCGGTAGACCTTGGTGAAGGGATTGTAAGTCATGCCTGTGAATTCGCTGACGGTCAGATCGGCCTGACGCGCGAGGCTTGAAAGTTCGGCGGGTGTGATGAATCGACGATACTCGTGTGTACCTTTGGGCAATAACTGTAGCACGTACTCGGCACCAACAATGGCGAACAAGAATGACTTCGGGTTGCGATTTAGAGTGGAAAAAAACAGCCATCCACCGGGCTTAGCCAATGCCGCACAGGCGCGGATGGTGGATGCGGGATCAGGCACGTGCTCCAACATTTCCAGACAAGCGACGCAGTCGTATTGCCCCGGCTGTTCTGCGGCAATGTCTTCGGCCGACGTTAGGCGGTAATCGAGCTTTAGCGTTTTCCCGGTCGATAACGTTTCAAGCTTGTGTAACTCCGCGACCTTTAGCGGCTTCTCGGAGAGATCAATGCCAACAACCTCCGCTCCCTTCAGAGCCATCGACTCAGACAAAATGCCGCCGCCGCAACCAACATCGATCACACGTTTGCCCGCCAACCCCACCACTTTGTCGATGTAGTTGAGCCGCAGAGGATTGATGTCATGCAGTGGTTTGAATTCGCTAGTCGGGTCCCACCAACGCGCGGCGAGGGCGCCAAATTTGGCGAGCTCTAGAGGGTCAACATTTGGGTTTGCGGCATTGCTCATGTAACAAGAGTCCTTCGGATTTAGTGCACGCGGAGGCGCTCGCCCCAGGTGGCGCTTGTGGCACGAATTGCATCGAGATCCATGGTGGTTAAGGCACGATTGTCGAGCAACAGTTCCCCGTCTACCCACACGTGTGTAACGTGCTCACGGCCGGCCGCATGCCAGAGGTGAGACGCCGGATCGTAACAGGGCGTTGTTTCAATTGAACCTAGGTCAACCGCGACTAGATCTGCGGCTTTGCCCGGCTTGAGGGAGCCGATCACGCGGTCCCATTGCAGTGCTTTAGCACCGTTCAACGTCGCCATCTGCAGGGCCTGCAGCGCAGGCAGTGCCGCGGCATCACCACTCACACCCTTTTGCAGTAACGTGGCAAGCCGGGTCTCGGCAAACATATCGAGGCGGTTGCTTGAGGCGCAGCCGTCCGTGCCGATGCCGACGTTGACGCCGGCCTCAACCATGGCTTTGATCGGTGCGATGCCACTCGCAAGCTTTAGATTGGAAGAGGGGCAGTGCGCAACGTGCACGCCGCGTTCCTTGAACAACTGGATTTCGTCCGGGTTGAGATGAACACAGTGAACGGCGATAAGGTTCGGTCCCAGGACGCCGAGACGTTCAAGGCGCTCGATTGGCCGGACGCCATATTGTTTTTCGCTATCAGCGGGTTCACCGGCGGTCTCGTGGATGTGACACATCAGCACCAGATCGTCCATTTCGTTGGCGATCATCACCAGTTTCTGAAACGTGGCATCTGAGACTGTGTAAGGTGCGTGCGGCGTCAGCATCAACTTGAGTTTCGGATCTGCCGAAAATTCGTCGCGAGAGGACAGCGCCCGCGCGATGTAGGCGTCTGCGTCAGCCGCGTAGGGCGTTGGAAACTCCAGCACCGCGCCACCCAGCGCCGCTCGCATGCCCGCCGACCGTACAACCTGCGCGGCGGTGTCTTGGTAGAAATACATGTCGGCAAAACAGGTGGTGCCGCTGCGCAACATCTCTGCGCACGCCAGCTGTGTTCCCGCCTCGACGTAGGATTCCGACAGGTGTTTGGATTCGACCGGCCAGATATGGTCGTTTAGCCACATCATCAACGGTGTGTCATCCGCGAGACCACGCATCAATGTCATCGCCGCGTGGGTGTGCAAGTTCACCAGTCCCGGAATGAGTACGTGATCTGCAAGCGATGTTTCAGTTGCGTCGGGGAATTGCTGGCGCGCCTCGCCCGTCGGTAACACTGCTGTAATGGTGCCGCCGTCAAGCACCACGGCGTGATGCTCAAGCACGGCTAGCGGTTCGACGGGTATCACCCAGCGGGCGGAAAGAATTTGTGTCATAGGGTGCGAGTGAATTTAGCGGACAACCAAAACGAAAAAGCCCCGCAGTGCGGGGCTTTTCTGACAGCTTGCCAAATTACTTGGTCTGTACGCCCTTGAACTCGATGTCGACCCGGCGGTTCTTTGCGCGGCCTTCAGCGGTTTTGTTGGTAGCAACAGGCTGGGTTTCACCTTTGCCGAGGGTCGTGATCTTCGCAGCAGGGATGCCTTGCGAAACCATGTACTCCTTGACCGTCGTTGCGCGACGCTCAGACAGTTTCTGGTTGTAAGCATCGGTGCCGACAGAGTCGGTATGACCGGTTGCGATGACCATTTCGACGTCGACTGTCTTCATCTTGACGATTGCTTCGTCGATCGATTTCTTGCCGTCCGGCTTCAGGATGGATTTGTCAAAATCGAACAGTGCTTCGGCCTGGATGGTGACCGCAACCTTGACAGGCTGTGGTGCCGGTTTTGGTGCTTCAACTGGTTTTGGTGCTTCCACTGGCTTCGGTGCTGGGGCAGGAGCAGGTTTTGGTGGCTCCACTTTTTTGGGCATGCAATCAGGATGATTAATACTGCTCGTCTGGACGCAGGCACCAGACGCATCACGTACCGGTGTGCCCGAAGCGTCGACCAAGTTAGGTGTGACGCCAGCGTACGCGACGGCCGCGCCCAACATGGCTGCAGATGCGGTCAACTTGGCGATCAGGGAATTCTTCATTTGGTGGTACTCCCAAGAAATTGGAAAATTATTTTGTAGTCGAGGAAATTCAGCAAATCCACTGCATCCCACCCGTTCCGACAGCGACATTTCAGGGCAGTGTGAATAGACCCGCTTGCTTATGTTGCAGAATCAAACTCTTCGAGGCCGCACGTGCTGGTTGAATGCCGGATTGGGCTTCACAACTGCACACGACAAACCTCTTCGGAGGAACCACGAAATCATACACGATAGCTCGCGCGAGGCACAACCTTGGCCGCACCAACATGCTGCACGCAAGCTTACACGTTGCACAATAACAACAATTTGTGCCAGTTTTGTGTCATGACTCGGAAAGCACAAGTAATTGTGTATGACCCGAGTTTTCCACTCCACAGATAGTGGTTTTGGCAGCTAGTGGTGGTCAAGAGGCGATAAATGTGTTAAATTTACTGGTTGCGAAATGCCTAAAACGCTTATAAATCAAGGGTTTGATAGCGAGGTTTCGCGCCCCTTCCGTCGCCGTACGGTCATGTTTTGGTTCGCCAGAGTTATGTCCCCGGTGTCGCACCAACAAATCGAATAAGAGCCCGCTCGTGACCGACCCTCTCATCCCCTCATTTGCCAAAGAAACATTGCCGATCAGTCTCGAAGAGGAGATGCGCAAGAGTTTTCTCGACTACGCAATGAGCGTTATTGTCAGCCGCGCGCTGCCAGATGCGCGCGACGGACTAAAGCCGGTACACCGCCGTGTGCTTTATGCCATGCAAGAGGTCAACAACGTTCACAACCGCCCGTTTGTGAAGTGCGCTCGTATCGTCGGCGACGTGATGGGTAAGTACCATCCGCACGGCGACACGGCAATTTATGACACCCTGGTGCGGATGGCGCAGCCATTTTCCTTGCGTTATATGTTGGTGGATGGTCAGGGTAATTTCGGCTCGGTCGATGGCGATAACGCAGCGGCCATGCGTTACACCGAGTGTCGGATGCAGAAGATATCTTCGGAATTGATGGCAGACATCGATTCCGACACGGTCGATTTCGGGCCGAACTATGACGGCAAGGAAATGGAGCCGCTGGTATTGCCCGCGCGCTTCCCCAACTTGCTGGTCAACGGAGCCACGGGTATTGCCGTCGGCATGGCAACCAACATTCCGCCACATAACTTGTCTGACACGATCGACGCATGTTTGCGCGTGCTGGAAAACCCGGCGGTCGATTTGGAAGATTTGATCGACATCGTCAAAGCACCAGACTTCCCCACCGCCGGCATCATTTACGGTATCGACGGCGTACGCGACGGCTATCGCACCGGTCGCGGTCGCTGCATCATGCGCGCACGCTGCCACTTTGAAGATTTGGAAAAGGGCAACCGTCAGGCGATCATCATCGATGAACTCCCATACCAAGTAAATAAGGCCAACCTGCTGGTGAAAATCGGCGAGTTGGTTCGCGACAAGAAACTGGAAGGCGTTTCCGACCTGCGAGATGAGTCGGACAAATCCGGCATGCGTGCCGTCATCGAGTTGAAACGCGGTGAAGTGCCTGAGATTGTGTTGAACAATCTCTACAAGATGACGCAAATGCAAGAGTCGTTCGGCATGAACATGGTGGCACTGGTCGACGGCCAGCCAAGGCTGTTGAACCTCAAGCAGTTCCTGGATGCCTTTTTGCGCCACCGTCGTGAAGTCGTTACACGCCGCACGGTTTTCGAATTACGCAAGGCGCGCGAACGCGGGCATGTGCTGGAAGGTTTGGCAGTGGCGCTCTCGAACGTCGACGAGATCGTCGAGTTGATTAAGTCGGCACAGACGCCTGCCGAAGCCAAGATCAAGTTAATGGGCCGCGTTTGGCGCTCCGCGCTGGTTGAGGAAATGCTCGCCAGAGCAGCTGGTGAGCAATCCGAGGCGTTCCGTCCGGAAGGTCTGCCAAAAGAGTTTGGCCTTGGCACCAGCGGTTATCGCTTATCTGACACGCAAGCGCAGCGCATTCTCGAAATGCAATTGCAGCGACTGACTGGCCTCGAGCAAGACAAGATCGTCGGTGAGTACAAAGAGATCATGGAAAAGATCGCCGACTTGCTCGACATCTTGGCCAAGCCGCAACGTGTCACCGCAATCATCGCTGGCGAACTCAAGGAAATCCAAACGCAGTTTGGCGACAAACGTCGTTCGGAAATCGTCGCGAATGGTCAGGAAATGTCCATCGAGGACTTGATCGCCAATGAGGACGTCGTTGTCACGATGTCGCACACAGGCTATGTGAAGTACCAGCCGGTCGCGGATTACCGCGCGCAGAAGCGCGGCGGACGGGGCAAACAAGCGACCGCAACCAAAGATGACGATTTCATCGAGAACTTGTTCATCGCCAAGACCCACGACTACGTACTCTGTTTCTCGAACAAAGGCCGTGTGTACTGGTTGAAGGTGTATGAAATTCCGCTGGGCTCACGCGGATCGCGCGGCAAGCCGATCGTCAACTTGCTTCAACTCCAGCCGGGCGAAAAAATCTCGACGGTGTTGCCGATCAAGGAATTCCGCGACGACCGCTTCGTGTTTTTTGCGACATCGGAAGGAACGGTCAAGAAGACGGCGCTGTCGGATTTCGCCAACCCGCGTAAGGCCGGCATCATCGCTATTGCCCTCGATGACGGTGACTCGTTGATTGGTGTTGCATTGACCGATGGCAAACACGATGTGATGTTGTTCTCCAACGAAGGCAAAGCAGTACGTTTCGAGGAGTCGGATGTCCGCTCGATGGGACGCGACACACGCGGTGTACGCGGGATGAACTTGGCCAAGGGCGGAAAGGTCATCTCCATGTTGGTGGCCGAGAACGAAGAAGACTCTGTCTTGACCGCAACTGAGTTTGGCTACGGGAAGCGCACCGCGATTTCGGAATACACTCGTCACGGTCGTGGCACGCAAGGCATGATCGCCATCCAAACATCCGCCCGCAACGGCAAAGTTGTTGCAGCGGTACTCGTGCGTCCTGAGGACGAGATCATGATGATCACCACGGCCGGTGTGTTGATTCGTACCAAGGTCAAGCAGGTGCGCGAAATGGGACGTTCAACCCAGGGAGTAACGTTGATCAATCTTGATGAGGGATCGAAACTTACCGGTCTGCAAAAGGTTGCTGAGTCGGACGAGGAAGGAGACGAAGTATGAAAGCGATTGTTAAGTTCTCAGTAGGAATCCTGGCGAGCTTGGTTTTGGCGCTGCATGTTTCTGCGCAGCCAAGTAGTGAGAAAGTAGATCAACCGTCACCCGAGTTAAGGGCGGCAGCCGTTGAAATGCTGGACGCGGTCAACTTACGACAGATGATGAATCAGATGTCGTCGGCAATGGCGCAGGCGACTCCGCAGATGTTGGAGCAAATGTCGGGGAAGATGTTCGACAAGTTGCCGCCAGAGCAACAGAAAGTTGCCAAAGAAAAGGCCGCTTCTGCTGCTAAGGCAGCAGCGGACCGCGCGATGGCGATTTATCGCGATCCCGAGGTGATACAGGGCATGGAGGACATTATGGTTCGCGCGTACGTACGTCGATTCACGCTTGCTGAGATCAAATCCATTACAGCTTTCTACAAGAGCGAGGCTGGCAAGAAAATGATGGCGGCGACCCCGCAGATGATGCAGGAGATGATGCCTGAACTCATGGCACTTACTGCGCCAAAAATGAATGCATTGATGGAAGACATGATGAAGGCCGCAATCGAAGACACAAAAGCAGCAAGCGCCAACAACAAAACGCCTGCAAAGAAATAGCCACCATTGAGCCGCGCATTCAATTTTTCAGCGGGACCTTCCGCACTGCCCACCCCTGTACTTGAACAAGCGCAGGTCGAGTTGCTCGACTACAAAGGAACCGGCACATCGGTGATGGAGATGAGCCATCGCGGCAAGGTGTTTCTAGAACTTGCCGCCGAAGTGGAAGGGGATCTTCGCGCGTTGATGGGCATCCCATCAAATTACAAAGTGTTGTTTTTGCAGGGCGGCGGTAAAGGCGAATTCTCGATCGTCCCGTTGAATCTGCTGCGCGGTCGCGCCAGCGCCGATTACGTCGATACCGGCCACTGGTCGGTTCAGGGCATCAAGGAAGCGCGCAAGTACGCCGCTGTGAATGTTGTTGCTTCTGCGGCCGACAAAAACTATACCTACGTGCCGTTGGAAGCAACATGGAAGGCCGATCCAAAGGCGGCGTATCGACATATCTGCACGAACGAAACTATCCAAGGTGTTGAGTACTTTTGGACGCCCGAATGTGCTGACGCCGTCCCACTGGTCGCGGATATGTCATCGCATATATTGTCGCGTCCAATGGACGTATCGAAGTTTGGTTGTATCTATGGCGGCGCGCAAAAGAACATCGGGCCTTCTGGTTTAACGGTCGTGATTGTGCGGGAAGATTTGTTGGGCGGGGCGCATCCACTAACGCCGTCCGTCTTCGATTACACCCAACAAGCGGCAAGTGGGTGGATGCTGAATACGCCGCCAACATTCGCGGTCTATCTTGCCGGGCTGACTTTTAAGTGGCTTAAACAACAGGGCGGATTGGCTGGCATTGAAAAGGTCAATATCGAGAAGTCGTCACTGCTTTACGCCACCATTGATGCCTCGGACGGTTTCTATCGGAACGACATTGCAAAAGCCGATCGCTCGCGGATGAATGTGCCATTTTTCTTGCGCGACGAGTCGCTGAATCAAGTATTTCTCGATGGTGCTGCTGCTGCTGGCATGTCTGGCCTGAAGGGGCACAAGGCCATAGGTGGGATGCGGGCCTCCATTTACAATGCGGTGCCGCTGGCGGCGGTCGAGGTGCTGGTGGCCTATATGCGAGACTTTCAAACGCGCCACGGCTAAAATAGGCGCATGAAACTTTCGTTTGAGCAGCAAAAGGTTTTGGAGAAGGCGCTGACGCTTGAGAGGCGTGTATTGTGGACGCTTGCGTCCGTGGGGTTGCTATTGCTCGGTTTCTTCGCTTGGTTGTTCATGTCTGGGAATTGGCCGAACAAGTTTCCCTTGCTTGTGATCTCCGTTGTGCTTATCAATGTTTGTGGATGGGCCATCGCGTGCTTGCTCGGTCTCTGTAGGGAGTTGCGCTGTGTGCTTACGCAACTCATTAATGGCGATCCGCAGGCGCTCGCGCAGCAATACGAAAAAACCCTTGGGCTCGGCGATTCGGAGTCGATTTCGGCATGACAGCGGACCTGCAAAAATTACGGCAACAGATCGACGCGCTCGACGCTGAGATTCTGCAAAAGCTGAACGAGCGCGCGGCATTCGCCCGCAAAGTCGGCTCGCTCAAGGTTGGGCAGGCTTACCGCCCGGAACGTGAAGCCGAGGTGCTGCTTCGTATCAAGCAGCTCAATCAAGGACCGCTTCCCGACGAAGTCGCCGCGAGATTGTTTCGCGAAATTATGTCGGCGTGTTTGGCGCTCGAGAGACCGATCACGGTGTCGTACTTGGGGCCGCAGGGCACGTTCAGCGAGCTCGCCGCAAAAAAATATTTTGGTGAAGGTGCTGAACTCAAACCGCAAGGCTCCATCGACGAGGTGTACCGGAGTGTGGAATCGAATGCCTGTGATTTCGGTGTCATCCCGGTTGAGAACTCGACAGAAGGTGCGGTAGGGCGCTCGCTCGACCTGATGCCACAAACACCGCTAAAAATTTGTGGCGAGGTGTTGGTGCGTATCCACCACCATTTGATGGCGTCGGCATCGTTACCTTACGACAGCATCCTCAAAGTGTTCTCCCACGGCCAATCACTTGCACAGTGCCACGAATGGCTGAACAGCAATGTACCGAAAGCCGAGCGGATCGCGGTTGCGTCGAACGCGGAAGCGGCTCGTCGTGCCTCGCTTGAGCCATTTACGGCGGCAGTTGCGGGGGAGATGGCGGCCACACATTACGGATTAAATTTGCTGGCTTCCAACATTGAAGACGAGCCCAACAATACAACGCGTTTTCTCGTGTTGGGAAACTATGCACCGAAACCTTCCGCACACGACAAGACTTCGCTTGTGTTGTCTGCCGCCAACCGTTCCGGCGCGGTGTACGAAATGCTCACCCCATTTGCGCAGCGCGGCGTGTCGATGTCAAAGTTCGAATCGCGTCCGTCGAAACTCGCGATCTGGGAGTACCTGTTTTTCGTTGATATCGAGGGACATGTCGATAATCAAAACGTCGCCGACGCGCTTGCGGAACTTCGCAATATTGCCGGCTACGTCAAGGTACTCGGCTCATACCCTGCCGCAGTGATTTGAGCTGTTTCTCCCAGCCGCTCGTGGTGTTCGCGAGAGGTTGTTTTTCTTATGTTGACTGCCGTTTTGAATGCCATCTATGCTACGTATGCAATTCGCTGACCTTGCTCCCGACTACATTCGTGCCATCTCACCGTACCAAGGTGGCAAACCAATTTCCGATGTTGCGCGTGAGCTCGGCATGGCTGAGTCGGACATTGTAAAACTTGCCTCGAACGAAAATCCCCTCGGTGCCAGCCCAAAGGCGCTCGCGGCCATCAGTGCCGCGCTGCAAGATTTGGCGCTCTACCCAGATGGCGGTGGTGTCGCATTAAAAGCGGCCATTACGAAGAAATTTGGCATAGCAGCAGACAGTATCGTTCTCGGCAACGGTTCTAACGA
The DNA here is from genome assembly GCA_044346745.1 of Usitatibacteraceae bacterium. Lineage (GTDB taxonomy): Bacteria > Pseudomonadota > Gammaproteobacteria > Burkholderiales > Usitatibacteraceae > UKL13-2. The sequence goes on from JBIIYQ010000071.1 coordinate 11,494, forward strand.
CGTCTTGGAATTGGCAGCGAGAACGTTCATGCGCCCCGGCGACACGGCCGTCTATTCACAATACGCGTTTGCGGTTTACCCGTTGGCGACACAAGCGGTCGGAGCCACGCCGATTGCGGTGCCGGCGCGCGCGTTTGGCAATGACTTGGACGCGATGCTCGCCGCGATTCAGCCCACAACCAAGATCGTGTTTGTGGCGAATCCCAATAATCCCACCGGCACATTCATTCCAGGGGCGGCGCTCAAAGCGTTTGTGGCGAAGGTGCCGAGTAACGTCTTGGTGGTCTTGGATGAAGCGTATGGCGAGTATTTAGATCCTGCTGACGCCTACGACACTGCGCCGTGGCTTGCTGAGTTTCCGAATCTCATCATTTCCCACACCTTGTCCAAGGCCTACGGTTTGGCGGGGCTGCGCGTGGGTTTTGGGTTTGCACATCCTGACGTCGTGGCGATGCTCAACCGTGTACGGCAACCGTTCAACGTCAATCATTTGGCGATGGTCGCCGCTGAAGCCGCGCTCACTGATGACGAATTCATCGCCGCGAGCAGGCGCCTAAATGCTGCTGGGTTAGTGGAGCTGTCGGCGGCATTCAACGCGCGCGGCATTGAATTCATTCCGTCGAAGGGAAACTTCATCGCCTTCAAGATTGGCCGAACCGCTGAGGTCTTTCAGACGCTCCTCAAGGCGGGGGTGATTGTGCGACCCATCGCCAGTTATGGGTTGGCTGATTATCTGCGCGTGTCTACCGGCACCGCCGCGCAAAATGCTCGCTTCCTGGCGGCGCTCGACACTGCAAGACAAACATTAAAAGTCTAATATTGATGGGCATTTTCAGCCATTTTTGCTTGGAAACCCCCGCCGAATCTAGTGTTTTCGTTTTGGTTTTCGACCGATGTTGAGACAAATCGCGATAGTCGGCGTGGGGCTCATCGGTACGTCTTTCGCCCTCGCTGCCAAACGTAATCTGAGGTCCGAGTCCGCGCCAAGAATAATCGGCGTTGACCTCGACGACCAATACGTTGAGCAGGCTCGGCAACGCGGCGCCATAGACGCCGCCGGAACCTTTGCGCAAGCGGCAAGTGCAGATTTGGTGCTACTCGCTGTTCCGGTGCGACAAATGCCGCAGGTGCTGGCTGCGCTAAAGCCGCATTTGGCAGAACACAACGTCATCATCGATGCCGGTAGTACCAAGCAAGATGTGATCGCTGCTGCGCGATTGAGTCTTGGGAACAGGTTTCCGCAGTTTGTAGCCTGCCATCCGATCGCCGGTCGCGAACGGCATGGTCCAATGTCCGCGGTCGAGACTCTTTTTGACGGCAAAAATGTTGTCCTGTGCCGGTCGCAGGAAAACACCGATGCCAGCGTCGAAACCGCGCGTCTTGCCTGGCAAGCGGTCGGCGCAAACGTCGTCGATATGAGCGCGGCCACGCACGACGCGGTGTTCGCGGCAGTCAGTCATTTGCCGCATATGCTGGCCTTCGCGTTGGTTGACGAACTTGCATCGCGGCCAAATGCAAAGTTGCTCTTTGAGCACGCCGCCTCTGGATTTCGTGACTTCACCAGAATCGCAAGTTCAAGCCCCGAAATGTGGCGCGATGTTGCGTTAAATAACCGAGAGGCGCTGCTGACGGAGCTCGATGCCTATTTGCTTCGAGTGGCAGCCCTTCGTAGCATGCTCGACGCTGCTGATGGCGACGCCATTCACGAGCTGATGCAGCGCGCGCAGACCGCGCGCGAGCGCTGGTTATCCGGGCAACTGGACCAATTTAATCAGGACGACGTTGTATGAGTGCGGTTGAATCTTCCCTACGTTTGCCGGCGGTTTCCCGCGCCACTGGATCGGTTGTGTTGCCCGGCTCAAAGTCGATCTCGAACAGGACATTGTTGTTAGCCGCGTTGAGTGATGGCGTGACCGACGTGCGGGGACTGCTGCAGTCCGACGATACGGCGGTTATGCTGGCGGCGCTTGGCAAACTCGGCGTCAAAGTCGATGCAATTGGCGGTGATGACTATCGTGTCTTCGGTTGCGGCGGTAGTTTTCCCGTCGCCGATGCGACGCTGTTCCTCGGCAACGCAGGTACTGCCTTCCGTCCGCTCACCGCCGCGCTTGCGCTGCAATCGGGCGAGCGTCGTTACCAGCTCGACGGTGTGCCGCGCATGCGCGAGCGTCCAATCGGCGATCTGGTCGATGGACTAGCGCCCCTCGGCGCTAGGATCGAGTACACCGGCCAACGCGGCTTCCCGCCCTTGGTTGTTTCCGGACGAACACAAACGACGGTAGATCGAATCTCGGTTCGCGGAGATGTATCGAGTCAGTTTCTCTCGGCGTTATTGATGGCGTTGCCGCTTACCAAGTCGAAGGTGACGGTAGAAGTCGTCGGCGAACTTATTTCTAAACCGTATGTTGAGATCACGCTGAATTTGATGGCGCGTTTCGGCGTTGTCGTGGAGCGAAATGGATGGCGCAAGTTTACGCTGGCGTCGGATGCCGCATATCGTTCCCCTCAGGAAATTAATGTCGAAGGTGACGCGTCAAGTGCGTCATATTTCCTCGCGGCTGGGGCGATCAGTGGTGGACCGGTGCGCGTGACACGGGTTGGTCGTAGCAGTATTCAAGGTGATGTCAAGTTCGCAGATGCGCTTTCCGCAATGGGGGCGACGGTCAGCATGGGGGACGATTGGATTGAGGCTTCGCGGCCGGCCCATGAACGCCTGCATGCGATCGATGCCGATTTCAATCACATCCCGGATGCCGCGATGACGATAGCCATACTCGCGCTGTTTGCGGATGGCACAACAACGATTCGAAACATTGCCAGTTGGCGCGTGAAAGAAACCGACAGGATTGCGGCAATGGCGAAGGAGCTTCGAAAATTGGGGGCAGGGGTCGTTGAAGGTGCAGATTTCATTGCTGTGACGCCACCCCTCTCCGGTAAGTTGGCATCGGGCGTATCGATTGATACCTATGATGATCACCGTATGGCGATGTGTTTCTCCCTGGTCGCGCTGGCTGGCGTGGATGTCGTCATCAACGACCCCGCCTGCGTCGGCAAGACGTTTCCCGGCTATTTCGAGGCTTTTCGGAGCTTGGTGTCATGACCAGAGCAACGGCGGACGCAATCCCAGTGATTGCAATAGACGGCCCAACCGCCTCGGGCAAGGGGACGGTTGCGCAGCGAGTTGCAGAAGCACTCGGCTTTCACTATCTAGATTCCGGTGCGTTATACCGGCTCACGGCACTCGCAGCACAGCAGCAAGGCATTGATTTAAATGATGAAAATCAAGTTGCCGAAGTGGCGAGAAACCTAAACCTGCAGTTTCTGGGTGAAAAAGTGATTCTTGACGGCGAAGATGTTTCAGAGACGATCCGCACCGAGAGCGCCAGTCAAAACGCGTCCCGGGTAGCGGCTTTTCCAGCCGTTCGCGATGCGCTGACCGAGCGCCAACGTGCGTTTCGGGTTGCACCCGGGCTCGTCTGTGACGGCCGAGATATGGCGTCGGTGATTTTTCCGGACGCGCAACTGAAGATCTTTCTGACCGCGAGTGTCGAGGCGCGGGCCGAAAGACGCACTAACCAGTTGAAACAAAAAGGAATCTCTGCGATACTGGCGGACGTTGTGAAGGAATTACGCATCCGTGACGAACGCGATTCAAACCGCCAAGTTGCGCCGCTCAAGAAATTAGATGACGCGTATCTGCTTGATACAACAGCGATTTCTGCCAATGCGGCAGTTGAGCAGGTGCTGAAGTGGGCCAAAGACACAATCTGGCTTGCGCGGTAAC
>JBIIYQ010000189.1:0-4818 GCA_044346745.1 Usitatibacteraceae bacterium
AGCGCTGTATCGGGCATGTTGCTAACACGCAACATCTCGGTAACCCGGGCCGGCAGTTGCGCCATCGCAGTGGCCGAAAGCACCGCCCAAACGCCAACGCCGACAATCCATATCCTCAACATCTTGCCCTCTGAAAGTCCGATAAATTAGCCAAGCAGAAACTTACGCCATCGTCACCCCAAGCCATCAAGATGAGCACCACCACAAAAGTGTTGTATTTTCGTGACGGACGCCACGAAAAACACCATTGGTAGTATATTGGTATTAGATTCTTTGCGTTCCGTCTTTTCCACTCTTTGTCGCGAGTGTTTCTACAACAGCTCCGACCAACGGCCACAAGCTGTTGTAACCGTAGCGAGACGCCAAGACAGCTTTTGAATTACGTCGTTTTTCTCAGCGCAGCAAACGACACCCCTTCCGCAACAACTCGGCAGCACCCTTAAGTAAAGACAAGGAGAGTCACGTGAAACTCAAACAGCTCGCACAGATAGTCTCGCTGATCTGCATCGCAGGTCCGGCACTTGCGCAAACACCTGCGCCAACGGTGTCTCCTACAGCCCCTGCGCCAGCGGCTAAACCAGCGGCAGCCAAAGCTGAAAAAATTGAAGTAACTGGCTCAAGCATTAAGCGTATTGCTGACGAAGGTGCGACGCCGCTGCAAATCATTACCAAAGAAGACATTGACCGCGCCGGTATTGTGAGCGCGGAAGAATTGGTTTCTCTCTTGTCGGCTAACGGCACTGGCGCAGACAATATGTCATCTAACGTTGCCTTTAGCGTCAACGCCAACGAAAACCGCAATAGTAATAGCGTGGCTTCCGCCAACTTACGCGGCCTCGGTGCCGCCAGCACCTTGGTGCTGCTGAACGGTCGTCGCGTTTCAACCCACGGTGCGCGCGGCAATGCGGTCGATCTGAACGCAATCCCACTCGCCGCTGTTCAACGTGTTGAAGTACTGAAAGATGGTGCATCCGCGGTTTATGGAACCGACGCCATCGGCGGTGTTATCAACTTCATCATGCGCAAAGATTTTAATGGCGTCGATGTCCGTGCAACCAAGAACATTACACAAGACGGCGGCGCTGGATTTACCCGCGGGTCAATTGTGGCTGGCTGGGGTGATTTGGCTAAAGACGGTTTCAACATCGTCGGTAGCCTCACGATCGACCGCCAAGAAAAATTGCGCGGCGCACAACGTAGTTTTGTCAATGGTAACCAGCCTGACCGTGGCTTGACTCCAGACACAGGTGGCGGCCCGTTCGCCACGCAAAACTCCGCCCTCAACACTGGCATGGGCGTGAATCCGCCTGGATCACCGATTATTGGTTCATACACATTGCCAGTGACCGGCATTTTTTTGAATCGCGCCAATCTGCTCAGTTTTCAGAATCGTTGCGACATCATCCCAGATCAATTCCAATACCGCGCAGACGTTCTTGGCCCAGCTTTCTACAATTCAGCACGCGGCTGTGCTTATGACTACGGTAAGCAGCGCGTACTGATTCAGCCTGTTGATCGCCAAAATTTGGTTACCCGCGCCACATGGGCTTTTGCTGAAAATCATACGGCGATCATGGAATTAGTCGGTTCGCGCACCGAAGCGACCAACCAATTTGAAGAGGTACAGTTGGCTACGTCGATTGCGGCTGGCAGCGCCTATCCAGTCGGTGGCCCCTACTACCAAAGTTTGTTGCCGTTTATTCCAACCTTCCGTAATGACCGTCCAATCGCCTATCGCTGGCGTTGTATTGCTTGCGGTCCGCGCGAAAGTACTAACGTTTCAACCGCTTTCCGCGCAATGGTTGCACTGGAAGGTACGCTTGGTAGATTTGACTATAAGACTGGCTACTCACAAGCTGGCAACCGCGCGGGCTCTACATTGACCGGCGGCTACTATCGCTCGCTTGAGTTAAATGCCGCGCTTGGGACCGGCCTCATCAATCCTTGGCTCCTACCGGGACAGACGCAAACGCCAGCAGCGTTGGCGTTGCTCGACGCCGCACGGGCAAGTGGCACATCATTATTCGGTGGTGAAGCGACGTTGAAACAATTTGACGGCTCGATTACAGGCGAATTGTTCAATCTACCTGCAGGCGCCATTGCTGCTGCAGTCGGTTTTGATATACGCAAAGAGTCATTTCGTTTCCGTAACGACGCTACCACGGTTGCCATCAACGGCGCCCCGTTTGACACCGCGATTGCCCTCGCGACGCGCGATATCAAGGCGACCTATGCGGAAGTCTCGATTCCAATCCTGCGTTCGCTTGAGGTTACCGCTGCCATACGTAATGACCGGTATAGCGACTTCGGCAATACGACGAATCCAAAGTACTCGATTCGCTTCAATCCAACCAAGTGGGTGCTGTTCCGTGGTTCCTACAACGAGGGCTTCCGTGCACCGAGCTTCTTCCAACTGTATTCGATTGGTGGTCTTTCACCACTCGCGCAGAATATCAACGATCCGATTTTGTGCGCAACCTTTGTTGCGACCAATCCGAACTGCGGTATTCGTGTTGACCAGTTAAGCGGCGGTAACGCAAATCTGAAACCTGAAGTATCCAAACAAAATAACGTTGGTTTCGTTCTATCCCCATTTGATTGGTTGACGATCAGCGTGGACAAATGGAAGATTGAGCGTACACAACGTATCTTCTTGTTATCAGTCACAGGTGCAAACGGTGTATTGGCGAATTTCCAAACATTCCCGGACAGTTTTTTGCGTAGGCCTGATGGCAGTCTGGCTACCATCCGCGCAGGCTATGTTAATGCCGACGGAGATGTCGCACGAGGAACTGAGTTAAGCATTGCGGCAAACTTCAAGGCGCTTGGCGGAACATGGAAGACAAGCCTAGAAGGTACCCGCATGGACAGCTACAAGTCACGCATTTTCAAAACGCGTGATTATGTTGAAGCAGTCGGTGGTGCGTGGGATGCTTCAACGCAGTATTTGAAGTGGAAGCATACGTTAAGAGCCTCCTACACCCGTGGCAATTGGGCAACAACGCTGTCGCAAAACTACTCTTCTGGCTACAAAGACTTTGTGCCGGATGGTGTTGCATTCGCGCCAAACTGGAAGCCGGATGTTGAGAGTTATACCGTCTACAACATCTCGACGAGCTACAGCGGCGTCAAAAACCTGACTGTAATTGGTGGTATTCAAAATCTGTTAAATACTGATCCACCATTCACCGCTGCAAACGTAGACTTTTCACCAGGCACCGCTTGGGATGCACGTGTGGCAAATCCACGCGGTCGCACGTTTACGCTGACGATGGCCTATCGCTTCAAGTAACTTTTACGGAAGCGCAATACTTCCGGGCTGGTAGCAACCTACAAGTTCTAGGCTCACCTAGACCGTTACGGCAATACTAAGGGGTGCTTTCGAGCACCCCTTATTTTTTAGTGGATGGAATCGATGAACCGACGTGACCTGTTGCTCGCCGCGAGTGCGGCTGTTTCTACCTTTGTTGCACCGCGCGCCCATGCGGCGCCAGCGTCGGCGAAATCGGGGGGCCGCCTCACGCGGGCGGCATCGATCATCAAACCGCGCAGGCTAAAACACGGTGACTTGATCGGTTTGGTGGCGCCATCTGGTGGAAGCAATTCGGCGTATGTGGAAGCGCGCGTAAAACACTTGGAGGGCTTGGGGTTCCGGGTGAAGCTTTCCAAGAACATTCTGGCAGTGCGCGGTAACACCGCCGGCACGCCCCAGCAACGCGTGTCAGACCTTCACGAAATGTTTCTGGACCGTGAAGTCGATGCGATCTGGGCGCTGCGAGGCGGCTCAGGTGCCTCACAAATGCTGCCGTTGATCGATTACCGCCTGATACGCAACAACCCGAAAATCTTTATCGGCTTCTCCGATATCACCGCACTCCATCTGGCAATCTTGAAACACAGCGGCCTGGTCACCTTCCACGGTCCAACCGCCCCCGGCCCGACCATCAGTGATTATTCGATGACCCAGCTGCAAGCCGTATTGATGCATCCCCGCGACCAGACCACGATCTACATGTCGGACGCAAACCGCGTCGAAGCGGAAAACGCCGCACCGGGAGCTGCGGAATTCAAGCTCCGAACCCTCACGCCAGGCGTTGCCGAGGGACGCCTGATCGGCGGCAATCTCGCGGTGTTGTCGGCGTTAATCGGCACACCGTATGCGCCGGACTGGCGCGGCGCGCTGTTGTTCTTAGAAGAAATTCGCGAAGCGCCTTACCGCATTGATCGTATGCTGACGCAGTTAAAACAGGCGATCCCGTTTAACGACACGGCAGGCGTGATGCTCGGCGTGTTTCGCCGCAGCGTGGATGCCGGTTCCGCAGCGGACAGTGAACCCCGCCTGGCGCTTGAACAAGCGATCGATGATCATTTCGCCGGGCTACGTGTGCCCGCTGCGTACGGTTTTTGGTTTGGTCATATCACCAACAACTTCACCATTCCGCTCGGCATTCGCGCACGACTAGATACCAACGCACAAACGTTAACGCTGTTGGAAGCTGCGGTGACAGCACAACGCTGACCCAGTAGCAGTCAGAGGATCAGGAAACATCTAATAACTCGCAATCTGTCGCCCCGGATTTAGTCCGGGGCCCAATTTTCTTCGCAACTCACGAGGTCAAAAAAATTGGGTACCGGCCTTCGCCGGTACGACAGCGGTTAATACAAATACTCATCGGCCAAACTCGCCGAATAACCAGCAGTTTCAGCCAAAAACGCTTGGAACCACCCGCCGATTGGCAATCTTCATTTTTTGTGTTCGTCCGACCTACCGCGTGGGATTCACCGCCAGTGTATACAACGCGTCGAGAATCTGCTCCT
>JBIIYQ010000190.1:0-4729 GCA_044346745.1 Usitatibacteraceae bacterium
ATTCACAATCGTTGCTCTCCGTCTGTGTCGCCGTCGGCATAGGCCTATTGATCGGTGCGGAGCGTGAACGTCGCAAAGGTAGCGGACCGAATCGTAGCGCCGCCGGTATTCGCACGTTTGCCGTCGTAGCCTTCGCCGGCGCGGTGGCGATGGTGCTAGGCGACGTGCTTTTGATGGCAGTGGTGACCCTGCTAGTAGGTGGATTTACCCTAGTCACTTACCGTCGACAACCAACCGAAGACCCAGGCATAACCACCGAGGTTGCCCTGATTGCGACCTGCCTGATTGGCGGTCTCGCCACCGATCAACCGTTGTTTGCCGCCGCAATAGGCGTTGCCCTCGCAGGCTTGTTGGCCGCAAGGCAACAAATTCATCATTTTGTACGCGGTGTGCTCAGTAAGCGCGAATTACACGATGCGTTGATTTTCTCTGCGGTGGTGCTGATTGCGCTGCCGCTTGCACCGGATCGTTTTGTTGGTCCATTCGATGCAATTAATCCACACGCCCTGACCGGCATTGTCGTGCTGGTAATGCTGATCAGTGCAATGGGGTACGTCGCATTACGAATGCTAGGGCCGCGTTTTGGTCTGCCTGTTGCGGGATTGGCGGCAGGATTCATTTCCAGTTCGGCGACGATTCATGAGATGGGTCGCCGCACTCGTGATGAGCCCGCGCTGATGTCGGGGCTGGTGGCAGGCGCGGTGCTGTCGTCGGTCGCAACCGTTCTGCAATTGGCTGCCACGCTCGCCTTTCTGGCACCATCGCTGCTGGTATTGATGATCAAGCCACTGCTATTTGCCGGTGGTACGGCCGCCACGTATGCCGGTTGGTTCACTTGGCAGGCCTTGCAGACGCCGTTAAGCGCTCATGCCGACAGTGGTCGTGCATTTGATTTGCTCACTGCAATTGGATTTGCCGGACTGACCGGCGCAGTATCGGTGATCTCTGCGGCACTAAACGCATGGACCGGCGATGGCGGCGTGATGTTCGTCATGTTTGTTTCGGGTCTAGCAGATGCACACGCGGCTGCGGTGGCATCAGCATCACTGCAACTGGGGGGCAAAATTACCGCGCCCGTGGCGATGGTCGCCATTCTGACCGGTCTTAGCGCCAATACCTTGGTAAAGGCCATTCTCGCAGTCACCGCCGGCGGATGGCCCTATGCGCGCCGCATCATTCCCGGCCTGGGGCTGATGATTGCAGCTGCGTGGGTGGGAATTTGGGTATGACAAACTCCCGGATATTTCTGGTCAACATGCCCATTCTAGGGGCTGTTTGAGGCAAAAATGTCCTAAACAGCTCGTCCATACTGGACTTTACTCGACGGTAACCTCAGTCACCCACAAAAGCTCGCACGACCCGCCGCCGGTATCGTCACGCGAGGTCGAAGAACGCCAGCGCCAGCCGTCCGGATGTTCTACGTTAACCAGCGATCCAGCCAAACGCACCACGCTCCCCTTCTGCACCTTGGCAAGTGCGCGCCGGACATCGTCGTTCGCCGGAATCAAGTGAGTGTTGGCTGAGTGCTTCACGATCAATGCCGGTTCAAGCGGCGGATTACCTTTCCAGCGGTATTGATACCAACGATTGCCCTGCGAGATTTGCAGCTCCTGTAGTACCGTCGGGTCAGACATAGGCCCCCAACCGAGTGCGAAGTCCAAGGGCGATAGATCCGCCTCGCGGCCTAATCGATACGATTCAATCGACAACACCAGCGCGCGAATTTCGTAACTTGCGACCGGCTGAATGCGGTAGCCGCTTTGCTCAAAACTCTTCTGACTGGTGCCGCCTTGTTGCGGCACGGCGGCAATCGGTGACGCCAGCAAAAGGCGTTTCTCGGCCGAACGGTTGCTTGTCCACTGAGAAGCGCCGACCGCGACGACAACAACAAAAACCCAAAACTTGACCGACTTCAGCATATCCAGCCTTGGTGTCCTAGGTCGAAGAATCTTGCTTGGCCTGAAGCAGCCGCGCCGTTGGAATAAACGTCAGCCATGGCGTCACATAAAACACAGTCAAATACCAATACTGCTCAAGATAGCGCGCGCCGTAACCCAAGTATAGACCACAGTACAGGTAATCGAGCACAGCAAAGGTGACCGTGTAATACACCGAACACCAGAACGCGCGTTTCGCGCGATTCTCGGGTTTGCTGCGCAAGAGGATGCGAAGCGCCGCTAGGGAAATCAGTACTGAGATCACCGTACATGCGACCCCCAAAGTTATCGTCGAATATTGTTGGTAGTAGTCGGGAAGTCCGCCAATCCAAAACAGCGCCCAGATCACGACGCTTTGAAACAACAACTTGAGGTGTTTAGCGCGTGACATCACAGACCCCCGACGTGCCGAGGAAACGTGTGGCGTTAATCATAGCTGTGTTTCCTGCGGCCGATGATGACCTCGCACCAGCCGCCGCAACAAGGATGATAGGCAGCGAAAATTTAACTGAGTGCAACAACGTGATCTCCGTTTCACCTAACCAGCTTTGTAAACGTCTGGGTTGAGGATTTCCATCGTGCGCGATGGATTGGCTTGCTCGGCAAAGCCAAACTTCTTGTACAAACCGTGCCCGTCACGCGTGACCAGCATAAAGCGCCGCATGTTTTGCAGGGCCTCGTGGGCTGTGATGACTTCCATCAACCATTTCGCCAAGCCTTGCCCACGATGCGACTCCAGCACATAAACGTCGGCCAGGTAGGCAAAAGTTGCTTTGTCGGTGATGACACGCGCAAAACCGATTTGATCAGTCTCTTGAAAGATGCCAAAGCACAATGAGTTTGCGATCGCGCGTTCAACGGTCTTTAGCGGAATGCCTGGAGACCAATAACTTTGACTGAGAAAGGCGTGAATTGCCACCGAATCCAGCCGCTGCGGGTCGGTCGAAATCGTGTACCGCCCGCGCGATGTGTCCACGTTTAGGTTTACGTTTCTGTGCATATTCATGGCGTTGCGTTGTGCAGAATTGAGCAGCGTTGAGTGTAGATACTTTGCATCGCTAGATCTTCTCCGCAACGGCCAGCAGCACCCCGCCAACAACGAAGAAGACGATCCACACCAGATGGCGTCCACGTGTGAAGTAAATCGGAAACACACCTGATATCAGCGCCACAACTGCCACCGCACGCAGCGCGTGTGCCGCGTCTAACGATTGTTGCCCAGCCATCCACACGATGTAACCCAGCCCCCACCACGCAACGGTGGTTAGGTGCCAGGCAAAACGAAGCGTGCCGATGGTAAAGGCGGTACCACCAAAGAGTTGCGGCAGATTGTCCCGGCGAAACAGGCGCATCAAGATGTACCGTTCACCTAGGTACGAGTGGGCGCAACCAGTGGCGAACAACAACGTGGCAGCGACAATGAGCATGGCTGTAAGCTCCTGTGATTAGCGATTGGTTGTCATGCGGCGGTTTGCACACTCATAGTAATGGTTCTGCCCTTCATCCTCGGTTTGGCTGACCAACTCCATCCCTGCGGACACAATTATCTGCTGATAAGTCTGCGCACCAAGAGAAATGGACGGACGTCCCGTCAACGTATCGGGCCACTCACAGGCCACAGACGGCGCCGTGAACAAAAATTTGCCCCCCGGGTTTAAGGCCGCTGCGATCTTGTGAATCAACGATGCCTGAACATCAGGTGACAGCAAAAACATCAGTCCCCACGCCACGACGCCGTCAAAACGGTTACGCAATGATGCCGCGTTTTCCACCGCACTACATTCGACTGACGCATCAGGAAAACGCAAACGGAAGGCGGCGACCATTCTCGGTGAGGCGTCGACGCCGGAAACACTTAACCCCAACTCGAACAACGTCTGCGAGATCGGCACACCATGCCCACAGCCCAAGTCCAATACAGATCCGCCGTGTGGCAGCGTCCGCCCCCATTCGCGAACTGTCGCTACGCCGATCTTTGACGCACTGCGGATAGAGACAAAATCCGCATAGACCTGCTCATAGCCGTTCGAATTGTCTGCTGGCGGGATGTTCATCAAAGATTGTCTCGGCGCAATGGCGGTGGCGATGGCAACGGCGATAGCAATACCAACAGAGCCACTCGGTGCGACAACGGGATTCCGATTCTATCCCCACAACCTGAATGCAACGCTCTCGTCACGACGCCGATACCTCCAGTACCCTGCCCTCCGCCGCGACAAACACGCGATCTCCCTCGCGCGGCTTGACGGTGTAGGTACCGGTAAATTCTCCAAAAGCAGGCAGCACTGCCACAGACGAACCGAACCAAAAACAGGGAAGGCGCAAACCATCGTTCGCCCGACCCTGCAGACGGATTGACGGATGAATATGTCCGGCAAGCACGTAACCACGTGCATCCGCTTCGGGATGATGTGCCAGACAAAACGGCCCGATCAATTCACCCTCATCAATACAATCGATTCGCCAATCGCCGGGCGGATCCCCGGCCTTGGCATCGTGGTTGCCGCGCACCAAGGTGATATCGATCGCCGCACGCTGTGAACGCCAAAGGGCGAAGCGGGTAAACGTCTGCTCGGCCCGTGCATCGCGATTGTGCAAAAAATCGCCGAGAAACACGATCCGCTGTGCGCTGGTATCGGTAATCACACGATCCAGCCGATCTAATGCGGCCGAGGTTGAGCCGGGCGGTAACGGCAAACCTGCCGCACGAAAGGCGGCGACCTTGCCAAAGTGAATATCGGCAACAAACAACGTCGATTCGCGCGGCCAAAACACCGCCTTCTCCGTGTGCA
>JBIIYQ010000192.1:0-4677 GCA_044346745.1 Usitatibacteraceae bacterium
TTGCGGACATGAAAGAAATGCACCGGGCTCAGCTCTGCTACATCTCTATTTTTACACAGCCTCGGCCACAAGCAGCTGTTCCCGACGGCCACCTGATTTCATACTTTGATCGATCGAATTCGATGAAAAACGCTGTGACTCTGACCCTTGGTGTTCCCAACCAGAGACTCGGCTTTCCTTAATATCAATTAATGTCATGCTGATGCGCTCGGCGCAGCATGGCTTCATGGATCTATTCGACCCCGCGCCTGACTTTACCCAGCCAATCGACGCGCTGATGGCATGCCATCGTCGTATTGAGCAAAAACTCGTGGTCCTTAACAAACTGGCCAGGCACTTAACCCAACGCGGCTCGGATGAAGAAGCGCGAGTAGCCGCTGCTGGAATCAGACGCTACTTCTGCATGGCTGCGCCGATGCACCATCAAGATGAAGAGGCGGATTTGTTTCCCCTGCTGCTTCAACAGGCCAAGAAGCCGGAAATGCAGGCGCGGGCGTTTGACATCATTGCCAGACTAATGGTCGAGCACCGTCAGTTTGAAGCGCTATGGTGTGAAATTGAACCCGTATTGACAATGATTGCCACGGGTGAAAATCAAACGTTTGCCCCCGACCTCATCAAACATTTTTCGCATGCCTATCGGCAACACATTGCCAACGAAGAGAGCATTCTGCTACCAATGGCGCAACATTTACTCAGCGCCGGGCAGCTGGCAACGTTGGGCTCGTCCATGAAGGCTCGCCGCATGCAGAAATGAAAGATAATTGACGCTCCGCGCAGCAAACTAGGCAGGCGATGAGCGACCCTGACATTCCGATTTTTCACTTCCTTGCGAACATTCCCCTGCTGAGGGATGCAACGGTTGAAACTGTCGAACGCATCGCGGACAACACCAAACGGGTATTTGCGCCAAAGGGCGAAGTATTGTTCCGGCGCGGTGACGAATGCAAAGGCTTCTGGATCGTACTGTATGGCCAGGTAAAACTTTCATTAGTGTCACCACAGGGTCAGGAAAAAGTTATCGAGTTGATGGGGCCGGGTCGCTCCTTTGCCGAGGCGATCATGTTTATGGATATCCCCTATGCAGTTGGCGCACAAACGCTGGCCGACTCACTGCTGCTGCATGTGGAAAAGGACGCAGTCAACGCCGAAATTGCGAACAGTCCCGCGTTCGCAAAACGTATGATCGCCGGCCTGTCCGCCCGCCTACACGGCCTGGTCCGCGATGTCGAGGCATACTCTATGCGATCCGGGGCCGAACGATTTATCGGCTACTTGTTGCGCGTCGGTGACGATATATCCGACGATGAAGTCAACAGTGCCCGCATTCATTTGCCGGCGACAAAAGCCATCATTGCCTCAAGACTGAACCTGACACCCGAACACTTTTCGCGGGTGATTCACGACTTGGAGACAGCCGGCTTGATCAATATCGAGGGACGCGACATCGTGGTACCGGATCTGCAAAGACTGCGTGAATTTCAGGGGTAGGCAAGGGGTTCTCGACCGTTAATCACCGGCGGTGCGGTCTCGCGGCGTATATCGAGATTGAACCAAATCGGCGCAGCGACTGTTTCAACAATGATGTAGGGCAATGACGTGATTTTGACGCCGGTCGCAACGCGCGGGAGCTGCATCCGGCGAAGCCGCACCGGGCCAGATTCGCCAATCGCCTCAGCGCTGCGGTAATCGTGGACAAAACCCTCAAAAATCTCCGGCGCATCCGCTCGAAAGAACAATTCCCAGCATTCATGTGATTCGCGGAACACCACGATCACGCTGCCCCGATGCTTGTGTTCCAACAAACCGATGGGAGTCAGTGAAGCCCCGGCGCGATCCTTCAGTGCAAAATCGATAGCCGGTGCAGCCGCAGATCTTGCCGTGAATGACATTTTTTCGCGGTTGGTGCAAACATCATAGCGGCCATCACTGGTACGCAGCGCCGGCTGCCGACAATTGTCCGGCTGTGCAAGCACGTTCGTGATCAGTGCGCTGAAAATGAAACTCAGCGCCGCCATACACGCGTGTCGACAATATCTGCCGCCTTTTGCCGGCAAGCGCCAAAAACCTAATTCAACGTCAGTATCCAAGACACCATTTGTTTGAGGTCGTCGTCGCTGATTTTCTCTTTAGTTTGGGGCGGCATTGGGATCTGTCCCCACACGCCCACTCCGCCCTCCCGAACTTTTTTCGCAAGTAGCTCAGACGCTTTGGGGTTTGCCTTGTATTTGATCGCCACATCCTTATATGACGGACCAAGCACTTTTTTCTCGACTTGGTGGCAGGCGTTACAGCCCGCCTTGGTCATCAGTTCACCGGCTTTTTTTGCATCAAGCCCCTGTGCCTGCACTGAACAGGCAACCAGACTGGCAACGATAATCGTTAGAAGATTCCGCATTGATCTCTCCACTTAGTAGATATCGCGTTGGGTATTAAAGACGTTGAACTTGCCAGTCGGCGTGATTAAACGCGGATCCTTGATCACTGCTTTCAATTTGAGTGTTTTGTCGTCAACGATCACCAAAGCAGACTGTTGGTTTTTGGCGCTCCAAACGGAAAACCAAACTTCGTCGCCCGCTTTGTTAAATTCAGGCTGCACGACACGTTTAGCCCCGTCCGTCACACCCGCCCACTCGGCGATTGGCAGCACGGTATAGGGGCGATCGAGATTGCGGATATCAAATACCGCAACAGATTGGCTGAGTTTCGGATCGGGGTTCAGCGGTGTATCGACATACAGATTGGTTGATTTTGGGTGCGTCTTGAGGAATAGCGAACCACCACCCTGTCCTTTTAGCGTTGCAACAACCTTCCACGCTTCTTTTGGCCGTTTAGCCGGGTCGGTTCCAATCAGCGCAATGGTCTCATCACCAAGGTGGCCGGTCGCCCATACCGGGCCAAATTTCGGGTGAACAAAGTTGGCCCCGCGTCCGCCGTGGGGAATCTTGCCGACATCAACCAGCGCTGCAAGCTTGTCGGTCTTGACGTCAACAACCGCCAGTTTGTTTGATTGATTCGCCGCAACGATGAAATATCGGTGCGAGGCATCCAAACCGCCGTCGTGCAGAAAACGGGCGGCGCCAATCTCGGTCGTCGTCAGATTGTTGATGTCACGATAATTGACCATCAAAATTTTGCCGGTCTCTTTGACGTTGACCACAAATTCCGGCTTGAAATGCGAGGCGACAATCGCCGCAACTCGTGGCTCCGGGTGGTACTCCTGTGTATCAACCGTCATGCCACGAGTGGACACCACTTTTAATGGTTCAAGTGTGTCGCCATTCATGATCACGTATTGCGGCGGCCAATACGCACCCGCAATCGCATATTTGTCTTCGAAGCCTTTGTACTTGGAGGTTTCCACACTCCTTGCTTCCAGCCCGACCCGCACCTCGGCAACGTTGTCTGGTTTTTCCATCCACAGGTCAATCAAATTGACCCGGCCGTCGCGACCAATAACAAACAAGTAACGACCAGAGGCCGACGTGCGAGAGATGTGTACCGCATAACCCGTCTTGACAATGTTGATAATTTTCTTGGTGTCACCATCGATAAGCGCGACTTCGCCACTATCACGCAGCGTCGTTGAGAAAATGTTGTCGATGTTGTACGAGTTCATCTTCTTGGTCGGCCGCTTTGCCACCGGCACTATCACCTTCCATGTGCCTTTGATTTCCGGCATGCCGAACTCCGGCGGGGTCGGCGGGTCTTGCTGGATGTAACGCGCCATCAAATCGACTTCGTCATCGGTCATTTCGCCCGAGGTGCCCCAATTAGGCATACCGGCAGGTGAGCCGTACTTAATAAAGACCTTGAGATATTCCGTCCCTGAAGCCATCGTTTTATCCGGTGTCAAAGGTTTGCCCGTTGCCCCCTTGCGAAGTACGCCGTGGCACCCGGCGCACCGTTCGAAATAGATCTTACGGCCCGTTTCGAACTCCGTTTTGGTCATTGCCGGCGCTTTGGGATTGACGTTTTGATACATCTCGGTATCGGCCAGTGGTGAACCTGCTGCGTGATATTTCACGTCTGCCGGAGCCACATTCTTTTTCTCCGGGTCCGCCGCCTTGGGCGCAGACGGCGCTTGCGCTGCGGCGCTACCGCACACGGCGACAAGCAAAATTGATAGGACCATCCTGATGCGAGTGGCGGCTGACATATGCGCTCCTTGAAAGAACCGGTTTTGTGGTGTCGATAGGTTCGTTCATCCCGTTCATCGAGTCCTTAAGACAGATTAAGGAATCGTTGTCCGCCTCGTCCGTAGACTGACTTCAGTCGATTCAGCTCGTGGGTTTTATGTGTCTTTCCAAGCTCAGCGCCTATCTCAAGTCGATACGACAACCCAACATGACGACCACATGACCCACTGGAGATTGCATGCGTTTTTTGAAATGTCCTAATTCGCGCCCGGCTCGTCCGCTTGGCCAATGTATGGCGCTACTTCTGGCTATGTCAGCGTGGTCAGTACATGCCACCACCCAGTCCGACGACTTTGTAGACCGTATTGCAGTTACCGCAACGCGCATGGAAATGGTCATTTCAGATGCGCCCGCCAGCGTGAGTGTCGTGACCGCCGAAGATATTGCACGGCGGCGGGCACAAAGGCTCGGTGATGTGCTGGGCGAAATTCCGGGCTTGTACGTTCGCAGCAACACCTTTGGTGCATCGTTTCCATCT
>JBIIYQ010000191.1:0-4677 GCA_044346745.1 Usitatibacteraceae bacterium
CAACAATCGACCGCGAGAGTGCCTGGGCTGGAAAACACCAAACGAGGCGTGGGCAGCCATAGTTGAGCAGGTGTTGCACTAATTTCCTGAAACCGTCCTAATTCTTTGCAAACTCCTTGATTGGCGGAGTTTTCCAGCCACTTTTGGCTGAAACTCCCCGTCCCACCTAGAGATCGGAATTCTTCATGCAAGTGTTTTCTAATCGCGTCGCGGTGATCACGGGGGCTGGCTCGGGTTTCGGCCGCGAATTTGCGCTAAGCGCAGCAGACCTCGGCATGCGTTTGGTGCTTGCCGACATTCAATCGGGGCCGCTCGATGAGACCAAAAAGCTGGTCGAAGCGAAAGCTGCGACTGCGGTCGCAGCCGTTTGTGACGTCAGCAAGGCGGCAGACGTTGAAGCGCTCGCGGCTTTGGCGATGTCTTCTTTTGGCGGCGTCAATCTGCTGTTCAACAATGCCGGGGTCGGTTCCGGCGGGCTCGTTTGGGAAAACACCGTCAAAGACTGGGAATGGGTACTCGGGGTAAACGTTTGGGGTGTGATCCACGGCGTCAGAGTGTTCACGCCACTCATGCTGGAACAAGCGAAAAGCGATCCCGAATACGAAGGGCACATCGTTAACACCGCGTCGATGGCCGGTCTGCTCTCACCGCAATTGATGGGTGCTTACAATGTTTCCAAACACGCGGTCGTGGCACTGTCTGAAACCCTCTACCATGATCTGGGCGCAGTTCAGGCTCAGGAGCAAGACAACGCGGAAGGCGCGGGCCGCCGCCTAGATTGCAGCGTCTTGTGTCCGGCGTTTGTACCGACCGGCATCAGCCAATCACACCGCGCACGGCCTTCAGATTTAGCGAACGACGAAAGTCCAACCGCGTCGATGAAACTCGCGCAATCCATGACACACAAGGCGGTTTCATCTGGCAAGCTGACGGCTGCGGACATATCGCGCATCACCTTCGACGCTATTCGCGCCCAACGCTTCTACATCATCACCCACCCAAAGCTCATCGCGACTGTACAAATGCGCCTTGATGACATCGCACGGCAGAGCAACCCACGTGATCCGTTTGGCATGAAGCAATCGGTGCGCCCGGACGTTTCGGCGCTGCAACAAACGACGCCTTCCTAGGTACAAGCGGAAGGGGCGCTAGCGCCCCTGCTTAACTTTTACTTGTCGGCTTTCTTGTCAGTGGCACCGGGTGATATCGAAACCCCAACGTCGCTGCGGAGTTGTGCAATGACCGACACAAGCTCCTTCTGTCCCAACGTCTGCTGCAATCGTTGGCGGGTCGCAGCCAGTTTCGCTTCATCTGGTGCCGGCGCGTCAACCACCTTGGTCACCTTGATCAAGGCGTAGGTGCCTGAAGGGTCTGCATAACCGACATAAGCCGGCAGGCTCTTTGGGTTAGTGCGCATCGCGGCGTCAATCACGCCTGGCTGCAATCCCGCAGGATTCGCCTTACTGACAGCAAGCGCCGCCGGGAACTTGGTCTTATCCTTGCCCGCCTTAAGCGCAGCGAGTTTCGCTTCGCCATCGGTCTTGGCGAGTTTGGTCGCTTCATCACGTGCCAAACGCTGGATCAATCCGACCTGCAGCTCAGAGAACGGGCGCACAACCGCTGGTTTTGATTCCAACACTCTTGCAACCACCAAGGTATTGGTACCAACTTCGATGGCTTCCGTATTGCGCTTGTTCTTCAGCACGTCGTCGCTAAACAATGCGGTCGACAACTTGGCGTTGTTGAACGGCGGCTGAAAAGCCTGCCCTTTGGCGAAAAATGGCGACTGCTTGATTGGCAGCCCGGTTACCTCCGCGGCGGCTTTCAGTGATGACGACTGCTCAAACGCGGCGTTCGAGAATTTCTCCGCAAGTTCGGCAAATTTGCGTGACGCCTTCTGCTTTTTCAGTTCGCCTTCAATTTCCGGCGTGGCGTCAGCGATGGACTTGCCCTTCTCCGGCTTGATGTCGGTGACACGGATGATGTGATAACCAAAATCGGTCAACACCGGGCCGATCAATTCATCCTTCTTACCTTCGAACGTCGCTTTATCAAACTGCGGAACCATCATGCCGCGACCGAAGAATCCAAGGTCGCCGCCATTCGCCGCAGAGCCCGGGTCCTGCGAGTTTTTCTTTGCGAGTTCCGCAAACGCCTGTGGCGTTTTCTTCAGCTGCGAAAAGATTTGGTTGGCCTTTTCTTCCGCGGCTTTTTTGTCCGCTTCCTTGGCGTCCTTTGCGACACTGATCAGGATATGCGAAGCCTTGCGTTCTTCTTTCGTGACGTAACGTGCCTTGTTCGTATCGTAGTAGGCCTTGACCTCATCAGCTGTAACGGCAATTGCCGGCGCCAGTGCATCTACCGACAATTCAATGTACTCCGCACGCGCTTGTTCCGGAATGGTGAATTCCGCTTTGTTCTTGTCGTAGAAAGCATGCGCCTGCTCAGGCGTGACTTTAACTTTATCGAGGAAGGTTGCCGGGGATACAAAGACCACTGCAATCTCGCGAGACTGTTCGCTGGCTTGCAAGAACCCCTTGACGGTGGTGTTGGAAACAATGGCGGTATTGGCGACACTGTCGAGGAATTGCTGACGCTCGGTGTCCTGGCGCAACGCCGCTTCAAAAGAGGCAGCTGAATAACCCTGCGCCTTCAAAATGCGCTCATAGAGAGCCGGCGAAAACTGCCCGTTGTCCATGAAATTGGGGTTGTTGACAATCAAGTCACGCAGGCGGGCGTCACTTACCGCCATCGTGCTGCCCTTGGTGGTCTTGTCGAGTACACGTTGGTCGATCAACTGGTCGAGTACGCCTTTGCGCATCTCAGGATTGTCCATAATCGATGCGTCGATTTGGCCACCGAAGCGCTGGCGCAGCTGGTCAAGTTGAGTCCTGACTGCGTTATCGTATTCCTGGCCCGTCACTTTGTCACCGCCAACCTTTGCGATGGTATTGGTACCTGGCGCAGTACGGATGTAGGACTCAACCCCCCACAGGGCGAACGGGATAGTGATCAGCGCCAGAATGACTTTGGCGATCCAGGTTTTTGCGGCGGAACGGATGAGTTCTAACATGTGCGCAATTTCGGTAGGTCAAAACGATGCGTGACAATAAAAAAGGGCAGCCCTGAAGGTCTGCCCTTTGCGTTGGCGGAGTGGACGGGACTCGAACCCGCGACCCCCGGCGTGACAGGCCGGTATTCTAACCAACTGAACTACCACTCCATTCGATGCGCCCCCTGAAAAAATCCAGCGGGCACAGCAGCTCCAGATTTACTGGTGGGTGCTGAGGGGCTCGAACCCCCGACATTCGCCTTGTAAGGGCGACGCTCTACCAACTGAGCTAAGCACCCTGCAAAGTCCGCTAGTTTAACGCATCTTTCAGCGCTTTTCCAGCTCTGAACTTTGGCACTTTTGCGGCCTTGATCTTAATTGCCACACCGGTGCGCGGATTACGACCACTTCTCGCTGCGCGTTTGCCGACATAAAAAGTGCCGAAACCGACGATGGTAACCATCTGCCCCTTCTTCAGAGACGTGCGCACCGCGCCAATCATCGCCTCAACTGCTCGCCCAGCTGCGGCTTTAGAAATATCGGCAGATTTGGATACCGTTTCGATCATTTCGGTCTTATTCAAGGGAAACCTCTCAAGTAAAAAGGGCGCATCACGCTCTACGTGGCGAAGGAGTACTGCGCATGGTGGGAATCAGAACGTAGCAAAAACTGGATTTT
Source organism: Usitatibacteraceae bacterium (assembly GCA_044346745.1). GTDB lineage: Bacteria > Pseudomonadota > Gammaproteobacteria > Burkholderiales > Usitatibacteraceae > UKL13-2. The sequence continues at coordinate 3,731 of JBIIYQ010000191.1, forward strand.
GTCAGGCGAGTCTGGCGTCATTGGGGAAACCAGGCCAGCAACCAAGACAAGACCACATTGTTAACAACATTTCTCTGCGCAAAAATGCCACACAATTTATAGCGTTTTGCGACGTTGGGTGTCAAGCGAAAAAGCGCACAGTACCGTCCTTACTCGCATTCTTCCGAGCAACACCACCCGCATCTTGACCCTACCGCATGCAACCGGAGCAGGGATTTTCAATCAGTGTTTGGTCACTACTGGCTTTTCTTCCTTGGTAGCAACCACGGCGGCGGCGACAGGCACTTCGGCCTCCACCAGTGGCACGGGCTTGCGCTCAAGCGCGGTCTCCAAGACCTTGTCAATCCAGCGTACTGGAATGATTTTCAGGTCTCGCGTAATTTCTGTTGGAATCTCCACCAAATCCTTTTGGTTCTCTTCCGGGATCAATACCGTCTTGATGCCGCCTCGCGCCGCAGCAAGCAATTTTTCTTTCAGCCCGCCGATCGGAAGGACTTCTCCGCGAAGCGTGATCTCGCCCGTCATCGCTACGTCGCAACGCACTGGTATGCCTGTCAACACCGAGACGAGCGCAGTCGTAATCGCGATACCCGCAGAGGGACCGTCTTTAGGGGTGGCACCTTCTGGCAAATGGACGTGAAGATCGTTTTTCTCATAAAAATCATTCGCGATACCGAGAGACTTGGCCCGTGCCCGGACGACAGAGATTGCGGCCTCGATGGATTCCTGCATCACATCGCCAAGTTTGCCGGTGCGCTTAATGACACCCTTGCCTGGTAACACTGCGGTTTCAACCGTCAGCAGCTCCCCGCCGACTTCGGTCCACGCCAAGCCTGTGACCTGGCCAACCTGATTGGTTTTTTCTGCGATGCCGTAGCTATAACGACGCACGCCTAAGTACTTATCGAGGTTCTTCGCGTTGATATGCGACTTGCCGTCTTTGGCCT
>JBIIYQ010000193.1:0-4610 GCA_044346745.1 Usitatibacteraceae bacterium
ACCGACTCGTTCGTGGCTTGCGTAAACTTGTTGAACAGCCGCATGACCGCTTTGAAGTTGGCCATGCGCTTGAAACTGAATAGTCGTTTCAAGACGGGGTCATGGCGGACGATTTCTCCGTGCTCAACACGATTGGCACCACACCAAACCGAGAGCATGAACTGGGTGATGAGCTGCTCAGGACGATAACCGCGATTACTGCGAGGCTGCAGCAAACCGGCAGCGGCAAGATTAGCTGAACAACACCCTAAATACCATTCCAATCAATGACTTGCGCTAATGGCTTCCATTAGAAATTGGGTCTAATGGAAAATCTAGGCTTATCAGATAGGTCTGGCCGAGGCCATTCAGGTTCGCCTGTAAGCCAGTTGTCACCACTTGCATCCGCCATCTTTGGCCGCGTCACGAAGCAACGGTGCTACTGCCAACAGTCCTAGGTCGGCGTAGACCTCCTTGCAGTCGGGCCGCTTCAGCGCCTTATCAAAGATTTTCTCCATGTCTTTTTTGGGCGCTTCCCTCGCCACCATCGGGAACGGAAAGAGTGCCCGTGAACCGCTTGACTCCTTTACGGTGTCACGCGCCTGCCGACGCAGTTGGTCCAGATCCAGCCTAGGCGTGTTGATAGATCTCCCAGTTGGCGTTGTCTGCGAAGTCGGGGTTGACGGTGGCAACGGTAAAGGCAACGGTGCGTTCAACAATGCAGCCGCGCCAACACCACTCGGTGACACTGACACAGTGGCCGCCGTTGGGGCACCGTCGAATGATGGGGTTGGCGTATTCTGCGCGGGGCCGGCTGTGGACTCAAGCGAGGCAGCCACTGTTGTGGCCGTCGAAACCGCGCGCGTGGGCGCGAGGTCAACGGCGCGAGGCTGATACGTCTCTAACGCTTTTGTCGCCGGGTTCAACGAAAGCGGTGCAATTGTCTCAACAATCGTCGGTACCAAATCGACCGGTTTCGGCGTGGTGACTTGGACCGTCGGTATCGCTGGCGCAACTGGCATCGGCGCTTGCATCGACGACGCATCAAGAGCAACCGATGGTGCGGGCGTTGGAGGTAAGACCGGCGGCGCGACATACGTTGCGAATTCGCGTTCAACCTGCGGCTTTGCCAGCCCAGGCAATGTTGGCGTGGCAAGAATCGCTGCGGGCGAAGCAACGACAGCGGCGCGCTCAATGATCGGTGGCACATACATCGAAAAACCACCCTCACCGACTCGAACGGCTGGCGCGCTCGGAGGAAGTGGTGGAATCGGCGAAATTGCCGGCGCAATCGAACTCAAGACAGGGGAGAGCGACTCCAAGGCAATCGGCGCGACCGAAAACGATTTCACCATTCCGCTGACATCAACGGCAATTCCCGGAATCTTCTCGATTTCAATCGGATTCAACTGCACAGTGGTGGGGGTTGTCAACGTCGGAACTGGACTGTTAGCCTCTGGCGAAACCTCGGATTCGGCGCTGTTTGGCAAAGCCTCGGGGTCACTAGCCTTTGCCGCCGATGGTAATCGCTCTACGGCTAACGGCGGTAGTCCCGATGATGCGGTTCCACTAAGTACATTGGTGATGCCAATCGCGCCCGAGATGCCGGTTGCACCTCGTTCAAGCGTGGCAAAAAAAGTGCGGCTCCAGCTTACGGAATCCCTCCTTCCACCGGACGCGTCACCAAACAAAACAACCAACCAAACATGCAGCAGACCCGAGAGCAAGACAAAACGCCACATCGACGGACGTTCCAACAGCGCCGGGCGATACGCATATTTTGCTTGGTGGGCGCGGAACATCGTTATTGGGTCCAGTGCAAATACGGGGCTGCAGCGACAACGACTCAAGCCAAGATGCTACGGCAAAACCCTCGTGCTCAAATGCCCCAACTTCACTTCAACACCGAACGGCGATTCGGCCAAACCAGACTTGGTCGATTCGAGCGGATTGCGCCCCAGTCGCGTCAGAAGTGTCACAATATGACAACCTGTTCCCACCGTGACCGAATATGCTCGATAAGTTGCTCAAAAAACGTGCTCCAACGCCGGATGTCGCCCCAACCGGCGCAAAACCTGCGAAGACAAAAAACAACGCCAAGGCTGCGACTAAACCCGTTGACACCATCAGCGAGGAAGAGTGGCGCACGCGCCTCGCCGCCGCAGCGGGTAACGACGACGCACTACTGGCAATTGCGAAACAAGCGGGCTCGCTCGCAATCAAGCAGGCCGCGATTGACGCGATGACAACCGAGGCGGGACTAAAGGCCGCCGAACGTGAATTTCGCAGCCATGACCGCCGCATTTATCGCGACGCGAAACTGCGTTACGAGGGCAAGGTGACCGAACGACTCGCTCGCGCGGAAGCGTCCGATTTGATCACCCAGTGCAAAGAGCTGTTGCTGAGTGACCCCATCCCGGCAAATCGATTCGTCGACATTGACCGCGCGTGGCAGCGGCTCGACCCGGCGCGTCTCACCGCTGAGATGATCAGCGAGTACCAAGGTGTTTCCACTCAGTTAACGACGACGCTGCGCGCAAGAGGCGATCAACAGCTTTCCTTCAAACGTTGGCAAAGCGACGCGGAACGTGCGTACCAAGAGCTCACCGACGGCTGTCTGGCGGTTGCCCAGTCTGGCATTGACCGCGACAAACTCGCCAAACTCTACGACCATATCGAATCACTGCGCGGCCAGGGCGCGCTGCTGCCTGCAGCGGAGACACCGCGCCTCGAAGCCCAACAGCGCGAGATCGACCACACCCAAGCGCAGCTGGATTCCGCATTACAACTCGCGAGAGCGTTGGATGCGAGACTGACCTTTCTCGACAAACTGATCGCCGACATTGCCGCTGAAACTCAGCAGTCCTCAACGAGTGACGATGGCAGCCTCAACGCGCGTTGGCAGGCGCTGCCCATCGCAAACGATGCACGCGTGGCGAAGACGCTAAACGACCGTTTCGAGGCCTACCGGCGCACCGAAAACGCCGCGCGTACTGCGTTGACAAATACAGCGGCCGCCGCAGACGCAGAAGCCACGGTCGCCGCCAAACAAGCAGAACATGCCGCTTTTGAGGCGGTACTGGTGAAAGCCGAAGAGGCGTTGGCTGCCGGGCAAATTGTCGAATCGACCGCCTCGCTGGCAGCGCTCGACCTGCGGTTGAAGAAGCATAAGATGCCGCCCAAGTTGTTAAGTCGCGTAGAACATATTCGCGCAGAAGTCGCCCGGCTCAAGGGTTGGCAACACTGGGGTGGCGGACGGGTACGAGAGGACCTGGTCGTTGAGGCAGAAACGCTCAGCAAAGCCATCAGCGATATCAAACTCAACATCAAGTCGCACGCCAACGCGATCGAGCAGTTGCGTGAGCGCTGGAAAGAGCTCGACAAGCTCGGCGGCGCGACCAATCGTGATCTCTGGCTGCGTTTTGACGGCGCGTTAAAACATGCCTACCTGCCGGTGGATGCACAGCTTGCCAAGTTGAAGGCGATGCGCCAAGAAAATCTACAGGCGCGTAACGCGTTGACTGCAAAACTCGCTGAGGAAGCCACCACCATCATCGCGGCCGTTCCACCGGATTGGCGCGCGGCGACCCGTGCACTTGACCACTTCCAGACGGAATGGCGAAAACTCGGCCCGGTCGAACACACCGTTCCACACAAGGCACAAAAAGCACTGCTGGAAAAAATGCAGTCGACCCAAGCAATGCTCGAGACACCTTTGGCAGAAGCACGGCGCGTGGAATCGGCCAAGCGCGAAAAACTCGTCGAACAGGCCAAAGCCCTAGCAGCCGATAGCAACCAACGTGACACCATCGCCAAGGTCCGCGCGTTGCAGGCGGATTGGCAACAACACGCAAAATCGCTGCCGTTGGCGCGTCAACAAGAAAATCGGTTGTGGGCTGACTTTAAGGCGGCGACGGATGCTGTCTTCAAAGCACGCGATGCGATCAGCGCCGCGCGTGATCAGGAATTCAAATCGCACCTAGAAGCACGCGACAAGTTGATTGCAACACTTCTGGCACTGGATGAGGACACCCCGCCGGCGGAAGTTCGCAAGACCATGAACGAAGTCGACACCGCTTGGCGCAAAGCCGGTGAGGCTCCACGAAATATTGCGGCGAAAATCGATGCCAAGTTTCGCGCTGCGCGCGATCGTGCCCGTGACCTGGTTGCGGGTAGTGCCAAACGCTCATGGTCGAAGGTGTGTGACGCGCTCGACGCCAAAATCGCGCTGTGTGCGGCGGTGGAATCTGGCAGCGCTACCAACGTGGATGAGGATTGGGCCGCACTCACCACGTTGCCAGCTGCGTGGGAAGCTGCACTCACAGCACGTCGCGCGGCAACACCTGCAAAGGCCGATGTCGCATCATCCATGCTGAAGCTCGAAGCCGCACTTGATTTGGCCTCCCCACCGGCGTTTCAAGCCGCGCGCCAGCAAATGAAGTTACTGGCGATGAAACAAGCCATCGAAGCCCGCCAAGCCGTCGTTGTGTCTTCAGCCGATATCGAACGCTGGGTGGCGGACGCGATTGGCTCGCCGTTGGCAGACGCTGCCGCTAACACAAGACTCCGCGCAATCCTCAATGGCCTGCGTTCGCGTCCGCTTTAAGGTGCCGAATTGCGCGTGAGGTTGC
>JBIIYQ010000072.1:0-14577 GCA_044346745.1 Usitatibacteraceae bacterium
CCTCCTCGGTTAAGGATTCGACGGTTTGTTCGCTCGCCCGAGCGCAAGTTGCCGATATTCAGAAGGCTGGCGACGCAATCAAACCGGCGGCACGAGGGCGGATTCATACCTTTATTGCGACTTCGCCCATTCATATGCAGCACAAGTTACGTATGACCCCCGATCAGGTGTTGCATGGTGCGATCGATGCAGTGACCTTTGCACGCACTTTTACCGATGATGTGGAGTTCTCGGCAGAGGACGCTGTGCGCAGCGACATGGATTTTCTCTGTCGTGTGTTTGAGGCCGTGATCAAGGCAGGTGCCAAAACCATCAACGTGCCTGACACAGTGGGCTACAGCATTCCGGAGCTTTGGGCTGAGCAGTTCAAGACGTTGTTGGAGCGGGTGCCAAACGCCGACCAAGTCGTGTGGTCTACACACTGCCACAACGACCTGGGCATGGCAGTAGCGAACTCCTTGGCGGCGGTTAAGGCTGGCGCACGTCAGGTGGAATGCACCATCAACGGTTTGGGTGAGCGCGCGGGCAACGCCGCGTTGGAAGAAATCGTCATGGCCATCCAAACTCGAAAAGATTATTTTGGTGTGGAAACGCGGATCGACGCCACCCAAATCGTGCCTGCCTCGCGGTTGGTCTCAACCATTACCGGCTACCCGGTGCAGCCGAACAAGGCTGTGGTTGGCGCAAATGCGTTCGCCCACGAATCGGGCATCCATCAGGACGGCGTTTTGAAACATCGTGAAACCTACGAAATCATGCGCGCTCAAGACGTGGGCTGGCACAACAACCGTCTGACGCTCGGAAAACTCTCCGGGCGCTCCGCATTTCGCGAGCGCTTGAAAGAGTTGGGTATCGAACTTGAGTCAGAAGTGGCGTTGAATTCAGCGTTTAAGAAGTTTAAAGAACTTGCTGATAAAAAATCCGAAATTTTTGACGAAGACCTGCACGCCATCGTGTCTGACGAGGCGGTCACGCTAGAAGTAGAGCAGTACCACCTTGTCTCACTCACCGCCCACGTTGAGACCGGCGAATCGCCCTATGCAAAGCTCATCATCACTGACCAAGGCCGCGAGGTTAAGTGTGAAGCCAAGGGGGCCGGGCCGGTTGACGCGACCTTTAAGGCGCTCGAATCGGTGCTGAAGAGTGAATCCGAATTGCTTCTCTACTCGGTGAACAATGTGACCGAGGGCACGGATAGCCAGGGAGAGGTAACAGTACGTCTGACCAAAGGTGGAAGAGTAGTCAATGGCATTGGGGCGGATACCGACATTGTTATCGCCTCGGCAAAAGCCTACCTAAACGCACTAAACAAGATGACAGCGACCTTTGCGCGGTTGAATCCCCAAGTGGACTAACGCGCCGGTATTGCGGTCTGTTGCGCGAGCCGACGTTATCCATCGATTGGGGCTTCCGCGTAAGGGCCTAATTTTTGCCCCTACGGCCTAACGCTGGCGGCGAGTGCTGTGGCAAGTCCGGTGTAGGTTGCCGGTGAGAGTGCCAGTAATCGTTCAATCTCGTGATGTGGTAGCGGTAAGGTGCGGATAAACGCGTACATCGACTCCTGATCGATACCGCCTTTGCCGCGCGTAAGGTCCTTTAGCTGCTCGTATGCGTTGGTAACGCCGTATTTGCGCATCACGGTTTGCACCGGCTCAGCTAGCAGTTCCCACTGAGCATCGAGGTCGGCCGCCAATCGTGCCGGGTTCGCCTCTAACTTGTGTAAGCCACGGTTAAGTGACTCGTACGCGAGTAGTGAGTAACCCACCGCCACACCCATGTTGCGAAGAACGGTTGAGTCGGTGAGATCACGCTGCCAGCGAGAGATCGGTAACTTTTCGGATAAGTGACGCAGCAAAGCGTTCGCAAGCCCTAGGTTTCCTTCTGAATTTTCAAAGTCAATCGGATTAACCTTATGTGGCATCGTTGAGGATCCAATCTCATCCGCCTTGGTGCGCTGTTTGAAGTAGCCTTTGCCGATGTATCCCCAAATGTCACGGTTGAGGTCGATGAGTATCGTATTGGTTCTGGCGATCGCGTCGAACAGTTCTGCCATGTAGTCGTGCGGCTCTATCTGAATCGTGTAGGGGTTGAAGGCAAGCCCTAAGTCGTCAACAAATCGCTGCGCGAATGCCGGCCAGTCCAGCTTCGGATAAGCCGAAAGATGTGCGTTGTAGTTGCCAACAGCGCCATTGATTTTTCCCAGCACTTGCACTGACTCAATCGCCGCAATGGCGCGGCTCAGTCGAGCGACCACGTTTGCCATTTCTTTGCCGAGGGTAGTCGGGGAAGCCGGCTGCCCGTGTGTGTACGAGAGCATCGGCAGTGCCGCATGTTCGTGGGCCAACGCGGCCAGTTTTGCATTAGTGCCTCGCAATACCGGCAACAAACACTCGCTCCTAGCTTTGCTCAGCATCAGTGCGTGTGAAAGGTTGTTGATGTCCTCTGAGGTACATGCGAAGTGGATGAAAGATTTTGCCGCAGCCACTTCACTGAGTGATTGAAAGGTTTCCCCCAGCCAATACTCAACCGCCTTTACGTCATGGTTGGTGGTCGCTTCAATTGCCTTGACCCGCTCCGCGTCGCTGGGTGAAAACGAAGCGATACGTTCACGCATAGTGCGAATGGTGTCTGCGGTGAATGGCTTCAGTTCTGCGATGGCAGGTTCAAGTGAAAGGGCGATCAGCCATTCCACTTCGACGTGAAGTCGATACTTGATCAACGCATATTCGGAAAAGAACTCGCGCAAGTGTTCAACCTTGGCGGCGTAACGACCATCCAACGGCGACAGCGCGGTGACAGGAGAGTGAGGGAGCGACATAAACACCAATCAGTGAGCCAACAAAAAAGACTTTAGCACGGGCTCGGCGTGACTATCTCATCGGCTTAAGTCACCGCGGCAAGCTCGTTTGCAGCGCTTGCTCCGTATCTCAGAGGGCCGTTGGCACAGCGTTGTACAGAGGGGCGCTGTTATAATTTCCAACGGTATTTTCCGACGTGTTGACGAACTTTTATGAAGCTAATTTCATCCCTTACCACGCCTTATGGACGCAAAGTCAAAATCGTAATCGCAGAAAAACATCTCGATGTTGAGTGGCAAGAGGAAAACGTTTGGGCGGCCGATACCAAAGTAGGTTTGTATAACCCGCTGAAGAAAATTCCGGTGTTGGTGTTGGATGACGGCACGACCCTGTACGACTCAAGAGTCATCGTTGAATATCTTGACGGCGTCGTTCCGGTGTTGCGTTTGATCCCGGAGAGTGGCCGTGAACGCGCGATGGTGAAACGCTGGGAGGCGCTTGGCGATGGCATCGCAGATGCCGGCATCGCGGTGTTTTTGGAACGTAAACGCCCCGCTGAATTGCAGAGCCAGGATTGGATGACGCGACAACTAGGCAAAGTGGAAAGCGGAATTGCGGGCGCTGCGCGCGAACTGGGTGACCGCAAGTTTTGTCACGGTGAAACTTACACGTTAGGGGATATTTCGTTAGCGTGTTCGCTGCTGTGGGTGGAATTCCGGTTGCCGGAAGTGACTTGGCGCCAGACTTATCCGAACCTGCGTGCTTGGATAGAGCGGATTGAGGCCAGACAAGAATTTATCGATACCAAGCCGCCAGGGATGTAGTTCGGGGCAAGGCCGCCATCGGACGGGCTTCTTCAGGCAAAAATGCCTGAAACTACCCGTCGATACTAGACTTCTATCAGTTGGTCCGTCTCGAGCCGAGCGGTAGCAGCCAGGTTCGGTCGTCGGCGCAATTCCTCATAGTAGGGCGTGAAGTCCGGCGCAGTGGCGTCAAACAATTCCCGGAAGTTCTCGATCACAAAATAGGTTTCTTGAAACGTGTCGATCTTGTAGTTTGATTGCATCACACGCAGTAAATCAAAACGAATTCGGTTGGGCTTAGTGCTGTTGATGCAATAGGGCAGTTCGCCTGCAGACGACAGAATCCCCGCGCCATAGGTGCGCAATCCCTTGGGCGTGTTGATCAGCCCGAACTCGACGGTGTACCAGTACAGCCGCGCCAGATAGTCCAACGCGTTGAGTCCCTTTGCCTTCACGCCGCCCTTGCCATAGGCCTCGAGATAGTCAGCAAAAGTCGGGTCAAAGAGTAATGGAACGTGCCCGAAAAAATCGTGAAAGATATCGGGTTCAACGATGTACTCGAACTCCTCTGGCTTACGCAGCCAGACGGAAACTGGAAACCGCCGATTTGCCAGATGCGTAAAAAACACGTCGTCGGGTAACAATCCGGGTACAGCCACCAATGTCCAGCGCGTTGCGGAAAAGAGTTTGGCGTTGATCTCGTCGAAGTGGGGGATGCCAAGGCTGAAGTTGAGTGTTTGGAGCGCGTCGATAAATTCGCCACAAGCGAACTGTGGCACCAACGCAGATTGTCGTGCGTAGAGGCGCTTCCACAACTCTTGTTCAGCGGCCGTGTAGCGACTGTAGTCCTGATCGACCGTATAGTCGGGGCGGATGTTTGTGTAATCCCCGCGCAGTGCGTGATCGGTTTGCCCTGCCACTACGAAGCTCCATTCGCAGCGCCGGCACGCACCACTCTATTTTTGATGGCACCAAAGATCGTCTCGCCGTGGTGATCAAGCATATCGATTTCAATCGTGTCACCAAACCGCAGAAAGTCCTCCTTGGCGGCACCGAGCTCGACTTGTTCAACCAGTCGCTTTTCCATGATGCACGCATACCCGGTCGACACGTCATGATTGGATACCGTGCCAGAGCCAATCAGAGTGCCAGCCATCAGCGGCCGTGTCTTTGCGGCGTGCGCCACCAGATCGAACAGCGAGAAGGTCATGTCCTCAGCCGCGTTTGGATTGCCAAACCACTTCTCACGGACGTGGCAAACCAGGCGATAGTCGAGCTTGCCCGCGCCCTTTTGGTCACACCATGCACTCCCCAGCTCGTCGGGTGTAACGGCGACCGGTGACAGGGCGTTGAGTCCTTTACCATTCACGAAGCCGAATCCCTTGGCGAGTTCGCCCGGTATGAGCTTGCGATAAGAAACGTCGTTGATCAGAACCACCAACCGAACGGCGGCGGCCACTTCTGCCGGCGACGAGCCCATCTTGACGTCGCCTGTGATCACGCCAACCTCACCTTCGAGGTCGATGCCCCAGTCCTCAGACAAACACTCCAAGTTATCCCGCGGTCCCATCATCGCGTCACCACCGCCCTGATACATCAGGGGATCATGGTAGAAACTTTCCGGCACTTTGTCGCCGCGCGCGCGGCGGACCCGTTCCACATGTGACAAATAGGCCGAGCCGTCCAGCCACTGATGGGTCCGGGGCAAGGGTGCGGCAACCCGTCCTGCCTCAAGTGCGGCAGCAAAATCCACGATTGGGCGATCGGTTCCGCACTCGAGTGATTCCGATTCATCGAGCAGCTTTCTCTCAAGACTCGTCCAGTGTTCGAGCGCGTATTGCAGCGTCGGCGCAATATCAGATACGTCGATGGCGCGCTTTAGTTTCTGGTCGACGAGATGCAGCACGCCGTCGCGTTTGGTTGGGTGTTTGAAGGTGGCAAATTTCATTTGTTTACCTTTGCGGAATCAAATCCTTTCCACGCGCCATCATAGTCGGGTTGGAGTGCGGGAGTGGACATTGCAAACGCGGTGGGTTCGAACATGTAGCGGCTTTCAAACATGAACGCGAGTGTGTTGCCTTGATACACCGGTCGCAGCTCTTCGCTGCTGGCCCGTTGAAACGTTGCCATGTCCGGACCATGTGCCGAGAAGCTGTTATGCAGCGAGCCACCGCCTGGCGAAAAGCCATCGGCCTTGGCGTCGTATTTGCCATGAATGAGGCCCATGTATTCACTCATCACGTTGCGATGGAACCATGGCGGTCGGAACGTGTTCTCGGCGACAACCCAACGCGGGGGAAAGATCACAAAGTCAACGTTTGCTGTTCCGGCGACATCCGAGGGGGATGTGAGTACCGTGAAAATGGACGGATCGCAGTGGTCAAACGATACGCTATTGATCGCGTTGAAGTTGGCTAAGTCGTACTTGTATGGAGCGTAGTTGCCGTGCCACGCAACGACATTCAGAGGAGAGCCGTGCATCTTGTAAGACCAAAGATTGCCGCCGAACTTTGCTACCACCTCGGTGGTTCCGGAAACATCCTCAAACCATGCCACGGGCGTGAGAAAGTCGCGCGGGTTGGCGAGTCCATTCGCGCCGATCGGGCCAAGATCCGGCAAGCGAAACGGCTGACCGTAGTTTTCACAAACATAGCCGCGGATGGACGCAGTGCATTCCACACGAAATTTAATGCCACGCGGCACCACCGCGATTTCGCCGGGGGCAAGATCGATGATGCCAAACTCAGTTTTTAGACACAGCGCGCCGTCTTGCGGCACGATTAACAACTCACCATCGGCGTTGTAAAAGCAGCGCTTCATGCTGATGTTGGCCGCATACAGATGCACCGCAATGCCATGCTGGCTACGCGCGCTGCCGTTGGTGCTGATCGTCGTCAAGCCATCGATGAAGTCGGTGGATTCACTCGGCGCCGCAATTGGGTTCCAACGCAGACGGTTGGGCGGCGTCACAACCTCATGGCAGGGGGCAGTACGAATCCAGCCATTCGATATTTGCTGATACGGCGTGTGTTCCGCGGAGGGGCATAGCCGATACTGCCAGGAACGCAGATTGTGGTCACGTGGCGCGGTAAATGCGCTGCCGGAAACTTGCTCGGCGTAGAGCCCAAATGCCGCCTGCTGCGGCGAATTGCGCCCGACGGAAAGTGCGCCTGCAACCGCCTCCGTGGAGAATTCATTGCCGAAGCCGGTCATGTATCGGATCGGGGTGCCCGCCGCATTCATTACAAGACTCCGCGCGCGATCTGATCCGCTTCGATGGCTTCAAACAGGGCTTTAAAGTTCCCCTCGCCGAAGCCTTCGTTGCCTTTGCGCTGGATAATCTCGAAGAAAATCGGGCCAATCGCCGTCTCCGTGAAGATTTGCAGAAGTTTGTCTTCATGAGACTCTTTGTCGAGTCCCTCACCGTCGATCAAGATACGATTTTTCTTGAGTCGCTCAAGATCCTCGCCGTGATTCTTCACACGTTTGTCGACCAACGAATAATAGGCATCAGGTGTGTCAAGAAACCTGACACCGTGCGCACGCAACGATTCAACGGTGGTGTAAATGTCCTTACAAGCGAGCGCGATGTGTTGGATGCCCTCGCCGTTGTAAGCATCGAGATACTCTTGAATCTGCGACTTCTGATCGGATGGTTCGTTAATCGGGATGCGAATTTTGCCGCACGGGCTGGTCAACGCGCGCGAGGTCAACCCGGTCTTTTTGCCTTTGATGTCGAAGTAACGTATTTCGCGGAAGTTGAATAACTTTTCATAGAACTGTGCCCACGTGTCCATGCGTCCAATGTAGACGTTATGGGTCAGATGATCGACATAATCGAGACCAACACCCACCGGGTTTTGATCGACCCCGGGCAACGGTAGAAAATCGACGTCGTAAATAGTGCGCGTACCATAGCGGTCGATCAAGTAAAGCAGTGAGCCGCCTATGCCCTGTAGTGCTGGAATATTCAACTCCATCGGGCCCACCGGGCCGTCATAGGGCTTTGCGCCAAGTTCGACAGCGCGCTTGAAGGCGTAGGCGGCGTCCTTCACCCGAATGCCAAAGGCACATGCCGATGGCCCATGTACCCGTGCAAAAGACTGTGCAAAGCTGTCCGGTTCGGCATTGACAATAAACTGGATGTCGCCCTGTTTGTAGAGCAAGACGTTTTTTGAGCGGTGTTTCGCCACCGCCACAAAACCCATTTGCTCAAACAAGCGACCAAGCGCCTTGGTATCGGGGGCGGTGTATTCGACGAACTCGAAGCCGTCGGTGCCCATCGGGTTTTCAAACAAATCCATTTTGTTCTCCATCATTCACTTATCAGGGCCGCATGGTTGCGGGCGATGCCGTACAGAACTGTATTCACCAAACGGTGTCAGACTCAGTATGTCGAGGGGCGGAACGAGAAGGAACTTGTAACAGACTGAGGCGACACCAGAATTTCTGCCGCGCTACAATCGAGCGAGCAGAATTAAACGGGGTGGGACCCGCGCCGCTTTACCGTTACCCATAGTGGGGAGCGGAATCGCGAGCGGATGTTTGTAGATGAATTTCGGAGGCGCATCATGAAGCATAGTTTACTCGGAATTGTTTTTTTGCTCGCAGTCGCGATGGGTTTGGGGGGGTGCGCAAATTTGGGTGGGGCGGAACGCGAGCCGATGCAACTTGAGCAGCTTGTCTCACTCGCCAAAGAGGGCAAAGATGCGCAAACCATCATCAAGGCGATTCAGGACTCCTATACGGTGTTCGACGTGACCGCGTCGCAGTACGCCAAACTCTCGCGCGACGGTGTGCCGGACGCGGTGATCGACTATATGCAATACGGCCAACTGAAGATGGCGGAACGACAAGGTCGCCGCGACGCCATGCAGGATGCTTGGTTCTATGGACGCGGATACTGGGGATTTGGCTACAGCACATGGGCACCGCGTCCCTACGGCGTTTGGGTCGGTGGCCGGTACTATAAACGTAGTTATTGAGGCACCCACCCAGCGGGCGTTTCCGGACAGAAATGCCTAGAAACACCCGCCAAATAAAGAGTTTCCTAGTTGATCTTGAACTCGCTAAAGTTTGGGCCTCCTGCCCCCGGCTTGGTAGGAAGGTCGCTCACGCCGGCTTCGACCATCCCGCTGTTGCCGACCAGCAGCGACAAGTTAGTTGCCGAGTCGGCGTTTCCCAGTCCCTCTTGAATCGTAATCTTGCCGGCCTGAATCAGCCGGAATAGGTCTTGCTCAAAGGTCTGTGAGCCGGGAGTCATGGACTTCTCCATGGCTTCCTTGATTTCGGGAACCCGGCCTTCGCTGATCAGGTCGACGATGTTCCCGGTGTTCAATAAGATCTCAACCGCCGGCGAGCGACCACCCTCCACATTTTTGACCAGCCGTTGCGAAACGATGCACTTTAAGGACACACCGAGGTCTGATAGCAGTACCGCGCGTTGTTCCAATGGGAAGAAATTAATGATGCGGTTTAGGGCGTGGTAGCTGTTGTTCGCGTGCAGTGTGGCCAAGCATAGGTGTCCTGACAAAGCGTACATCATTGCGGCTTTCATCGTTTCCACATCTCGAATCTCGCCCACCAAGATCAAGTCGGGGGCTTGACGCATGGCGTTACGCATCGCCTCATGAAACGAGTGTGAATCGTTGCCAATTTCGCGTTGGTTAACGATGCATTTTTTCGATTGGAAGATGAATTCCACCGGATCTTCAAACGTCAGGATATGGCCGGGTTTCATCATGTTGCGAAAATCCATCATGGCAGCAAGGGTGGTGGATTTTCCCGAACCGGTTGCGCCGACAACCAAGATCAGCCCGCGTTTTTCCATGATGACTTGCTTCAAAACATTTGGCACACCGAGCGATTCGAATGCTGGAACGTTAGTTGAGATATATCGCACGACCGAAGCCACAGACGACTTCTGATACATCATGTTGACGCGGAAGTTGCCAACACTCTCGATCGGAAACGACAGGTTTAATTCGAGTTCTTTCTCAAATTTCTCGATCTGATGCGGCTTAAGAATCTCGTAGCAAATGCGCTTAGCTTCCTCCGCAGAGAGCACCTGTGGATTCACCGGCATCGCCGTGCCGTTGACCTTCATGGTGATGGGGGCACCCGCGGAAACAAAGATATCCGACGCTTTTTTTTCGGCCATTAACCGAAACAATTTTTCCAGAATCGCCATGGTTGTCCTCGCTTTGCGGTGCCAGTAGGTTGAAACGTACTATGCGCGCAACAGTTCGTTGATACCCGTTTTAGCCCGTGTCTTGGCATCTACCGTCTTGACGATGACAACACAGTAGAGACTGTATTTGCCGTCCGCCGATGGCAGGCTACCGGAAACAACGACCGAAAATGGCGGAACCTTTCCGAATGAGACTTCTCCGGTGTCCCGGTTATAGATTTTGGTCGATTGGCCGATATACACGCCCATCGAAAGTACCGACCCCTCGCCCACAATCACGCCTTCGACCACTTCGGAGCGGGCACCGATAAAACAATTGTCTTCAATGATGGTGGGGTTTGCCTGGAGTGGCTCCAACACGCCGCCAATGCCGACACCGCCACTGAGGTGGACATTTTTGCCGATCTGGGCGCACGAGCCGACAGTCGCCCATGTGTCGACCATGGTGCCTTCGTCGACGTAAGCACCGATGTTGACATAGGAGGGCATAAGCACTACATTTTTTCCGATGAATGAGCCGCGTCGCGCCACCGCAGGTGGCACCACACGTACGCCCGAAGCGTGCATTGCCTGTTCGTCGAGCTTGGCGAACTTTGTCTCCACTTTGTCAAAAAAGCCAAGGTCTCCCGCTTCAATACGAGCGTTATCTTTGAGCCTGAATGACAGTAGAACGGCTTTCTTGACCCACTGGTGTGTGGCCCATTCGCCGTTAATTTTTTCTGCAACCCGCAGCCGACCGGCGTTTAAGTTGGTAATAACGTGATCGACTGCATCTCGAACATCTGCCGGATGGCTGGCCGGTGAAAAACTGGCACGCAGCTCCCATGCGCCATCGATTGTGGCTTGTATTGCGGATAGTGAAGCGTGAGACATATTGAATGGGCTTTCTAGAATGCGGATTACGCCAGATTGGAGCTTAAGCCGTTACAATTTCGTAAGTTGTAATGTAACTCCTATGATTATTATAAAGTTTGCCGTAGTTGAGAAAGGTCATCGCGTTGTCTCAGTCGTCCATACAGCAGCGCGTCCATGCCCCCGCAGATACCGCTCATGCCGGTTCGCCATTACCGATAGCAGGGCTGTTGATTGCGGCGACCTCATGGGGTGTTATCTGGTATCCCTATCGCTTCATGGAAACGGCCGGTTTGCCGGTGCCGATCGCGGCGTTTTTCTCATACTTGGTGGCCGTGCTGTTTGCCGTTATCGTGCTGCGTCACACTTGGCGCGAGTTCTCGAGGTATCCCGTGTCGCTGTTTCTGATCGGGCTGACGGCGGGCATCACCAACGTTGCTTACCTCGTCGCGATCATGGAAGCAGAAGTGGTTCGCGTCGTGTTGTTGTTCTATCTTGCGCCATTGTGGACGGTACCGTTGGCGCGAATTCTTATCGGTGAGCGAATCAACGGACGAGGTGTGGCGACGATCGCGGTTGCTATGACAGGAGCAGTTGTTATGTTGTGGCGGCCCGAACTCGGCATGCCGCTTCCCCGCAATACACACGAGTGGCTGGGCATGTTGGGCGGTTTTTTCTTTGCACTTTGCAATGTTCTGGTCAGGAGGGAAAACCGCGCCACGCCGGAGGCGAAGTCAGTGGCAGGTTCAATCGGCGTGGCGGTGGTTGCGCTGCCGGTCGCGTTCTTACTGGTCGCACAACCCGTCGCGAGTTGGGCACCGGTATTGGCGCAGTTTTGGTGGCTGCTCATCATTGTGGGCGTTGTGCTGATCGCAAGTAGCGTCGGCATGCAGCATGGGTTGAGTCAGCTGTCGGCTAATCGAGCGGCAGTGATTCTCCTGTTCGAACTCATTGTTGCAGCTGTTGCCGCGCACACCCTGGCTGGTGAGGTATCTCGAATTCAAGAGTGGGTTGGCGGCTGTGTGTTGGCCGCCGCAGGTCTGGTAGCCGCCGTTGGCGAAACCAACGGCAAAACTGCTGAGACGTCGATGGCGAAGTTACAGCCAGCGAACCGCAGCTGACACTTCAATACTTTCTGCATTGCCTGCTGCGCCTCGCGCTTATCGACTACTTGACGATTTTCTTCATCGCCTGCTGCGCTTCTCGCTTTTCGTCTCGTGCTTTATCGGCGTCTCGCTTGTCATGCTGTTTTTTGCCTTTGGCGAGGCCGATATCGAGTTTGATCAGTCCACCTTTGTAGTGGAGGTTCAGAGGCACCAGTGTGTAGCCGCGCTGCTCAACTTTGCCGACCAGCTTCTTCACCTCTTCCTCGTGCAACAGCAGCCTGCGCGAGCGCACCGGGTCCGCCGTGACGTGGGTCGATGCCTCAGGTAGCGCTGAGATATGGGAACCGATCAGGAAGAAAGCGCCCTTCTGTAGAACCACGTAGCCCTCCTTCAGTTGGGCGCGACCTGCACGGATCGCCTTAACTTCCCAACCTTCGAGTACCAACCCGGCCTCGTAGCGCTCTTCGATGAAGTAGTCAAAGAAGGCTTTTTTGTTTTCAGCAATGCTCATGCAGCGATTTTATCGTGTGCATCGCGTCCAGCCGTGGAGCCGGCGAGTAAAATTTGTTTATGGCCCTTGTTGCAAAATCCGTTTTAGTGTCTCATTCGGCAGAAAAAATGTTCGATCTGGTCGACGCGGTTGAGCACTATCCCGCGTTTCTACCCTGGTGTGGCGGCGTGACCTTACATTCGCAAGATGACTGGCACACCGAGGCTAGTGTCCACATTCGGTATTTCGGCGTGTTCCAGTCGTTCCGCACACGTAATGCCAAAGTGAGGCCGAGTGAAATGCGGCTTAGTCTTGTCGAGGGCCCGTTCGAGGGGCTTTCCGGCGCGTGGCGCTTCACGCCGTTGACAGCGCAAGCTTGCAAGGTTGAGTTTGTCCTCGATTACGCATTTGCTAACCCGGTGATCGAGGGCGTGCTCGGCCCGGTGATGGCAACGATTGCGGAAACGTTTGTAGATCGTTTTGTCCAGCGCGCTGATGCGCTGCATAACGCCTTTGAATGAGGCGGCTGGTGTGATTAAGGTTAGCGTCGTCTGGGGTGTCGCGGGCCGCGCCGACGCGCTTGTCTTGGGCATTAAAGAGGGGACGACAATCGAGGAGTTCGTGGCATCCGCCTCCGTTCGAGAAAACGTGCCCGCGAGTATCCCTGCGGATGCGGCCGGTTATGGCGTATGGGGGAAGCTTCGACCGCTAACCTACGCCCTGCGTGACGGTGATCGTGTGGAGCTGTATCGGTCGTTACGCGTCGACCCAAAAGAGCAGCGGCGCAAACGCGCGAGCTAGCCCGTCACGATCACTACTTGCAAGACTCGCTCATGGCGTTTCGTGCGCGTGCTACTTCTGCGTTGCGTGCTGCATCGTCGAGTATTTTGCGTTCGCCTGAGTCGTCCGTGGTGCTGATCGCTCTGCCGGTCTCCAAACTTCGTAAGTAACGTGTTGCCTCTTTACAGCGCTCTTGGTTGGCCTTGTCCAGTTTTGCCTGTTCAGCGGCCTTTTTCTCTAATTCGGCTCGTTCTGCGCGGCGTTTTTCCGATTCTTTATTGCGTTCTTCCAGTGTGAGCGGTTTGGCCAGTGCGCCCTTGGCTGCGTCTTTACCCGCTTCCTTGCCAGGTGCTGCGTTGGCAACCGCAGCGGGTTCGGCAGGTGTAGCGGTCGGTCCAGAGGCCGGCCTTGTATCAACCTTCTTCGGCGTGCCCTTGGCATCTACTGGCGGCGGTGTATCGGTGTATTGCACCCTGCCGTCTTTATCAACCCATTTGTATACCTGTGCGGTAACGGTGGCTGCGGCGAGCAATACAGCGGTCGCAACGAACAACTGAATCGGCGTTTTCATACGGAGGTCCTTAAGGTAAAGGCGTTTATAGCGACGTATCTCGTCACCAGACGACTGGCGGGTGTAGCAACTGCGCACGACTCTGTTCACAAAGCACAACAATTTCATGCGAAAGACGCAACGTGCTAGCGCTATCTCGGCTGGTTGCTGCCAGTTCCGCTTCGGCCAACTTTTCGGCGGCAGATTTCCATAGGGTACGCGAGCGTTTTGCATCCGCAACGTGCAGCCTAGCTTTTTCGAGCGCGGCGGTGGCCGCTTCACTCAGTTTGGCGGGCAACGGATTTGCCGACGTCAGAGTCCGCGACGATGGCTCTACTGAGGGCAAAGGTGCCACTACCGCTTGCCAAAACGCACAGCCACTCGTCAGGAGTGCGAAACCAGCAATTGACACACCGACGCGCAGCATCCTATACGGCGCCGTTATCGGTAGCGATGGCGAAAATTTCGCTGGTTTCAGCACGCACATGCAGGGATTGATAAATCAATGATCCAAGTGACTACAAAGATAAAATACCAATTGCGTCAATAGTTTAGCACCGTTATCTCATTTAATTGTCTAAGCTAAGAACAATTTCGGCTGCCGTCAATCCCTTGCGGGGTTTCGTCGCTCGGAGATAGGTCTCAGGGCTGGAATCGGTACGCTGCAAAGCAGTGTAGGGGAGGGCGCGTATAATGCCTCTTTTGTTGGAGTCTCATTCGTGAATCTTATCGCCAAAGCACTCACTTTCGACGACGTTTTACTCGTCCCGGCCCATTCCCAAGTGCACCCTCGCGATGTAAAGCTCGCCACCCACCTGACCCGTTCAATCACGTTGAATCTGCCGCTGATTTCTGCGGCCATGGATACCGTCACGGAATCGAGATTAGCAATTGCGCTCGCGCAAGAGGGTGGCATTGGCATCATCCACAAAAACCTTTCCATCCGGGCGCAAGCCGCAGAGGTCGCGAGGGTCAAACGATTTGAGTCCGGTGTGGTGAAAGATCCGC
>JBIIYQ010000195.1:0-4585 GCA_044346745.1 Usitatibacteraceae bacterium
CGCGCCGTCCAAGACGGCCAAATTCGAGCCGCGTCGACGGTAAAGCTTCGATACAACTAGGCATCGACGTTGCTCCTCCTTCATGCGTTGATTCGATACCTCCAGCATAGAAGAGATATGGATCAACGCCGATTTCTGTCTACAACTTCGGTGAAATATTCAGGCTAGTGATACTGATTTGACTACTTTACCAAGTTGGCGAGCTCGACACTGACGGCGATGGCGTCGGTGAAGACGGCATGAAAGTCTTCGTTCTCCTTCAGTCGTCGGATATCGTAATCCTTCGGTACAGACACGACGACCGTGCGTTTGGCACCGCGCAGCGTGGCGGTGCGGGCTTTTGTGTCGACGGCTAGCACCTTAGCAATGATCTCCACAGTGCGCTCTTCCGTGAAGCCGGGGTGCCGCCGGGAACACTGCCGGCGGTCTTGATAGTTTCGATGCGCTGAGCATTGCCGCCGACCGAGGCCGGTTCGAGGCGCGAGACCTGCGCCACCAAGTGGCGCACCACCAGTTCATCGCCCAGTCCCACCTGTGCCAGATTTTTGACCGACGCTGGCACGTGGATGCTGTGCAGGCTGCCATCCGGTCCGAGCAGCGTGAGGACGCGCGCCGGCCTGTCGAGTTCCACCACCCGGGCGCGCACTTCGGTCGCGGTGGCACTCAGGGAGGCATTGTCGGACTGGGCGGCGAGAATGCCAACGGCAGCGCTCTGCGCGATGGCAGCGGCGGGCACCAGCAGGATGGCGGCGACGGTGAAGCGGGACAAACGGATCACGAAATTCTCCATCTCGGGGGTTACGGAAATCGGAAAAACTTGCAATCATAACGGCAACAAATTTACCACTGGAACACGATGAAAAATCTCGGAGTATTTTCGGAAGTCGCTTATCTGCGCCACGCGGTACGCCACATCGCGGTGATTTTCTGTCTTGGAGTATTTCTTGCCGCCTGTGCGACGCAGCGTCATTCCACTTTGCCGCGCGGCCAGCCGCTGGCGACCAATTACGCCACAGTGAAGCCCGGAGGTCTGCTGGCTGACGCGGAGGCTGCTCTACAGACCCGCGTCGGTGCGGACAAGTCCGGCTTCCATCTGCTGGATGTCAACGAAAGCGGGCTTCGTTGGAGACTGGCGCTGGCAGACAGCGCCGTCCACACACTCGATCTACAGTACTACACTTGGTGGGGTGACGACAGCGGCAACTTGCTTTCCAAAAAGATTGTTGATGCCGCCGACCGCGGCGTGAAGGTGCGGCTGATCATCGATGACTTGTCGACCTTGATGATTTCGGAAACCGAGCCGGGCATCAGCGACCGCGCCTTTTCGCTGCTGGACGCCCATCCAAACATTGAAGTGCGTGTGTTTAACGCTTGGAGCCAGCGCACGCTGGCGGGGCGCGCGTTGGAAGCCCTCGCGCGTATGGAGCGGCTGAATCACCGTATGCACAACAAGCTGTTCATCGCCGACACGCGGGCTGCCATCATCGGCGGTCGCAACATTGGCAATGACTACTTCGGGCTCGCAAAGGAACTCAATTTCCGCGACCTAGATGTTCTGGGCATCGGCCCGGTGGCACGGCAGGCCGCCGGCGTGTTCGACCAGTTCTGGAACAGCGACTGGGTGGCACCGTTGGTGAGAATTTCCGATTCGGTGAAGCTTGCCGAACTGCGGCGCGAGCAGGTAGCAATGAAGCGTGAACTGATCGCGGTCGATTCGCTCCTGCGGTTCTCTGTGGATCAAAAGGACCGTGAACGGGACATCCGGACTGTCCTTACCGAGATGCATGCCGGGTCTAGCCGTGTGCACAACGATTCGCCCGATTTGGAGGTGAAGGCCCATCACATGCCGCAAGCTATCCGGGCGCTGATCGGCACGGCGAAGCGAGAAGTGCTGATCACCAACGCGTATCTGATTCCCGACGAAAAGTCGGTGGGAACCCTGAAGGCCTTGTCCGACCGCAAAGTGCGGGTGCGCGTCCTGACCAATTCTCTGGCCACCCACGATGTGCCGGCGGTCAACAGCCATTACAAGAAGTGGCGCGGCCCGCTGGTCGATGCCGGTGTGGAATTGTACGAGGCGCGGCACGATGCCGTCGTCCGCCGGAAGGTGGTAGACACGCCGCCCACAGAGGCAGACCATATGGGGCTGCATAAGAAGGCCATGGTGATCGACCGGGAGCGGGTGTTTATCGGATCAATGAACCTCGACCCGAGATCGGAGAACATCAACAGTGAAATGGGCGTCATCGTGGAAAGTGCCGGTCTTGCGACAGAACTAGCGGCCATCATGGATCGCGACGTGACTGGCGACAATGCATGGCGCGTTACCCGAAATGCAGGTGGTTCGCTGACATGGACCGCCAACGGCGAAGTGCGGTTCTCCCAGCCCTCGCGCAACGCGATGCAGCACGTCCTCGATCTATTCTTCATGCTGTTTCCGAGGGACCTGTACTAGCCACCGATAGCAGGGATGCGCCGCTGCCTCAGCGGCGTTCCTTCCTGGCGAGCACTATGGCAACCACCTCGGCAGCGGCCTCGATCACAGCAGTGCGTGGCACGTCATCGCGAAACAGCAGTTCCAAAAACGGCAATGCCTTGACCAGCGGATTGGCGATGGCCCAATGGTCCGCATTGATGTAGCCCAGCAAATAGCTGCCCGGTGCAATCTGGTCGTACCAGACTAGCTGGCCATCATTACGCGGGTCAATGGCGGCCAACGCGCGGTATGTCGCCCGTATAGCGGGCGAAACCCGCTCCGGGTCCGGCGCTGCGACAATAGTGAAAATTGGCACTTTCATTTTCTGCCGGTTTTCGAACCACCACCGCATACGCGCCTCGCGCTCAAGGTCGGCGATCTCGTCGCCGGTATTGCCCTTGCAGTGCGGCACGGGAAGTTCCGCCAGGAAGGTACGGTAGAAGGATTTCAAATTGTCGGCCAGATAGGTTCCGTTGACCGCGCCCGCGACGGAGACAACGGCGGCGATGCGTTTGTGCAGACCTGGATAATCAGCGATCAGTTGTAGCGCGTCCGGCATGCCTTTCGAATGCGCAACCAGTATCACGCGCCTTCCATCCTCCGGAAAGGCACCGAGCTGTTGTGCCAGCACCGCCGCGTTCTCGCGGCTGGTGCCGCGGCCCGGTGTATTCAGGTAATCCGTCCGGATACCGCGAGCGAGCAAATTGTTTTCTACATCGGCGAACGGGCGAACCAAATCGGATAGGCATTCGGAGAAAATTCCCGGCGCAAAGGCAATCCGGTATTGAGTGGCAATGCGGCTGACGTCAGAGCGGGCCTGTGCGGTACCTGCGGGCGGCTCTGCTGCTAGCCGGTGCAGAATTTCTTCGCACGGCGGTTCCCCAACTTGCAAGCGAGCACAGAGGGCGGCCCGGTACATGCCACGTAGGTCACGTATGCCCGCGTCTACCACCGTAGCCTGCACAATCGGTTGCACGCTACCCCAGTCCAGCTTGGCAGGCAGTGAGGTGCACCCAGTAATGGCAACGCAGGTGGCAATACAGGCGGGGATTCCAAAACTGCTGAGCGCAGGAAACCGTGTCACAATTTCATTCCCACGGTGGCTTCAGTGCGGAAGAAGCCGGCGTCGCGGCGACGCTGTTCTGTCCCGCCCGGCGAGCGTGATGCATCGGTGATATCGAAGTCAATCTTGGTGGCCAGAACCGCACGGCAGGTCATGTAGGCCCGGGCGCGCAGCGACTCTAGGCGATCTAGCTGCGTGGACGCCCAGTCAACCAGGGCGGCTTTGCGCCGGAACAGGCTGATATTCGATGCCAGATCAGTGGCCCGCTGGGATCGGAGTTCATCGGCGCATTCGGTGGTACTCAAGCCTTTGCAAAACGTCGGGTGCGGGCTGGGCGGCAGTTGCTCATTGACGCCGCGCAGTTCCTCGATACTCTGTTGAATACCCAGCAGCATCTCGTTTTGGTATTGCTGGCCGTGCTCAAACATGATGGCCTTGCAGTCGTCACACCAGTCTTCAAAACTCTCTAACAGCCATTGCATGAGCGAGCCGCGTTTGGCTTTCTGCTCGCGTACCAGCGCGAGGTCGCGTTCGCGAATGCGCTCCATTGGAATTCCTGCGGCGCTACAGGCCGTCGTTTCCCAAGCGGACAGAAGCTCGGCATCGGTTTGCGGTGCCCGGTCCCCGGCGGGCATCAGTTCGGCGCGGACCATGATCCGATTGGCGGCGGCATCATGCAGAAAGGTGACTCGGCGGTAGGAAATTGGCCAGTCAGACAGTGAACTGACGTTGAGTTCCAGCAGATCGCGGTTCAAAGCGGCTTGGTGCATTGCCCAAGAACCGCTGTGAGTATGCGCGGATATGTAAACCAGTGGGTGCGGCAGTTTTGCCATCAGCAAACCTAGGCGCAAGCGGGTGACTTCGCCAAGTTGCGCCCAATTATGGTGACCAGCAAAGACGACGAGTTCGCCCGACGCGATAGATTGGGAAATCCACCGCTCCACTTCATCGAGCTGATCTTGCAGCACATGGCCGAAATTGCCGGGACTGATGCCGCGCACTGTATCAAGCACACTGACCACGGTGTTGATCTGGTTGGTGTCGAG
>JBIIYQ010000194.1:0-4585 GCA_044346745.1 Usitatibacteraceae bacterium
TGAAGAGTTGCCAGAAGATATTGATGATGGAACGCTGTACGTAGCGGTTCCACACAAGAACGAACTTGATCTTGGCAGAGAGTTAGTGTTTGATTTCATTGAATCCGAATCACCAAACCACGTCGGCGTCGTCGTAGCATTCTTCAGACAGCGCGGTGCCTATTCAAAGTACAAGAACTTCCTCGAAAGAGAAGCACTATTGGATAAGTGGTATACATTCGAATCAGAAGCGAACCGTAGCGCATTGCTGCGCTGGGCACTCGAGAACGGGTTCACTGTCACCGAGGTGCCAAGTGCCGCCGGCTGTAGCGGGCAGGTTACGCCGGACGTTGGGCGTCCAAAGGAGGATTGCGATGATTCTTGAAGTTGCACTGCTGAACATCCGGCCCGGCGAGAGTCCTGCTTTTGAGCTGGCCTTTGCGCAAGCTCAGGCCATCATCGCCTCAATGCCAGGCTATCATTCACACCAGTTGCAGCGATGTCTCGAGACGGCGAAAAAATATTCACTGTTCGTCCAATGACAGAAACTTGAAGATCACACGATTGGTTTTCGTCAGCTCCCTCAGTATCAGGTCTAGAAGCGGCTCGTCCACCATCTGCATGAGCCGTTTCCAACATTGGGGCACGATAAGCCGGTTTTTGCTAGCGTTGCACTTTTCCGGGAGGCCACCCGAGATAACTTTTGAGGAGAAACGCTGATGAAACGCGCTGATAAGTTCGAGCAAGACATGCTAAAGGCCTATGAAGGCGGCGTTTTGAAATCGATCTCGCCTAGTAAAGCTGACCTCGCCAAGTTCAAGGCGGCTTCATCGGCGACTTTCACTCAAGAGCGTCGCATCAACATTCGACTTTCATCGCCCGATTTGATGGATATTCAGGCGTGCGCGCTTGCGGAAGGGCTGCCATATCAGACTTTCATCGCAAGCGGTTTATACAAGTACGTCGCCGGGCGTCTGGTCGAAAAGCCTTCACGCCTTACATCCCGCTCAAGCAGACGCGCTACAAAACGCCGCGCGGCTTAACTCCAACGTTGGTCTGTGGCGAGCGATGAGCGATGATAACGAGAAGGTCGAGTATCTAGTCGACGAAGCGTTCCATGCGCTAGACAGCTGCGACGTCGAGCGTGCACTCGTGATCGGAAATCAGCTCAAGAAGCTTCGTCACTCTTCTGCATTCGAAGTCCTTGCGCTTGCCCACGCCGCCGACGAAAGACTAGATGACGCGATTGCGATCCTAGAGGAAGGAGTCACGATCATCCCATCAGTCTGGATTCTTTGGCAATTGTTGGGAAACTACTACTCTGATTCTGGACGCTACGATGAGAGCCTGAGGGCCTATCGCCGAGCGTTGGCGTGCCCCAGCGTAGACGCCAGCTCAGTGCACTTGAACGCGTCAATTGCGCTCGGGCGTGACGGGAAGTATGTCGAGGCACTTTTCGAACTGAAACACATCGCCACGCCGGAGCTTAGGGCGCGATCCATCGCGCAGGAAATGTTCCTGTTGAATGGTGCTCAGCGGTTTGCTGAGTGCGTTGCGCTGGGTGCTCAATCGCTTTCGGGTTTTTTGAGCGATGCGCATACCGAGCAGCTCGCCGCTGTTCACGCTGAGCTCGCGGCGGCTGATAAACCCAAGGGCGTGTACGAGGCCCGTGGCGGGTATATCTTCTTTCCTTGGGAGCGTAGCTGAGCTGGCAACGCCACTGAAAGACAGACATAGCGATGGCGGAGGGGCTGATGATGGATGGCTGAACAGGGTGCGTGCATGCGACACAGCAAAAGACGTGATGGTTCTGCGATAACGTTGAGTCCTCCCCCTGAATTCAAACATTAGAAGTCTTACTATCCCAAAGATTTTCCATGTTGCATCCGCGTTGTACGTCTTTCGTTCATCTCAAGCCTACTCTTTCGTTTTTAGGCACAGAGTACGGTTTTTTTTGGGTGCGTTCCTCGGCTGTTGCTGTTCTTTCCGCACGTGGTTATCATACTTTTTTTCCTGTCGCTTTTTCTTTGGGTAAAGCTTGTTTTTTTGTCTGTGCTTGCTGCTACGCCCGTGCGTTGCATTGGCGGCAAGCCATTTCTAACTCGGCTTTCCAGTGGGTCGGCTACGTCGACCGCTGAGCCTATGCGTTTAGGCATTTTAGGGATAAGTGATGATTCCACAAAGTTGTCTACTCAATGAAACGAAGCGGTTTCCGATCATGCTTGGCGAAGATCAGGAAATCGTAAACGAACGCATGTACGGTAAGCCACTTTGCCAGTATCTCGAATCCGTACTGTCGGGTGCTGGCATTGATGTGTGGTTTTACTGCGCTGAAGATTGGGGCGGGTGGCTAGCAGCTGAACGCGGCACCTTCCAGATGAGCCTGTGCATTTACTCAGATACCGCAAGCGGAGAATGATCCCGAGCGGTATGCCATCTTACCGTCTGTCCAACTTGCCACGAAATGGTCTTGGTCAAAGTTCAGTAACATTGACGTCTCGGCAGAGGTTATGGAACTTGTAACTATCGTCTAGCGAGTATTGAAAAGTGATAGATCGATTTCGGCTGTCACGAGGCACGATGACTTTCCGTTCTCATAAGGCCCAACCGATTATGTTACCGAACGCTACACGATGAAGCCGTGCCAACCGCTGAATACAAACGTAAGGCAATCACGACCATGAGCAAACGCATTCTTGTAATCCTTGGGCACCCCAACAACGACAGCTTCTGCGGTGCCATCGCCAATTCCTACATTGAGGGCGCTAAGGCCGCTGGCAATGATGTCCGACGGATTGCCGTTGGCGACTTGTCTTTTGACCCCGTTCTGCGCAAGGGTTACGGCTCGGTTCTGGAACTCGAGCCTGACTTGGCGGCTGCACAGTCGGCAATTGCTTGGGCACAGCAGATTGTTTTTGTATATCCCATTTGGTGGGGTGCTATGCCAGCCTTGCTCAAAGGTTTCATTGACCGCGTGTTCCTACCGGGCTTTGCTTTCAAATATCGTGAAGGTTCTCACTTTTGGGATCGCCTGCTTTCGGGGCGTTCAGCACATCTTCTCGTTACCATGGATACTCCGCCTTGGTATTTCCGCTGGGTTTTTCATATGCCGGGCCACAATCAGATGAAACGCACTATTCTCGAATTCTGCGGCATAAAACCTGTCTCTATCACAAGCATTGGCTCAATCAAAGGGAGCACACTGCAAAATCGGGAGGGGTGGCTTGCTCAGGTAAAGACATATGGATGTTATGTCTAACATTAGTCGTGAGGCGCGCTTCGCTATCAGGCTTCTCCCACTTGTTATGCGCTCCTCACTATGAGCGTTAGGCTGTACGGATTATGAATACACCCATCCCCGGTATTGAGCAGAGGCAGCACAAACGTAGATACATGCGCACGACGGCCCATGTTGCGCTGCCGGATAGACAAGTTGTTCAGGTTCTCGCTACTGACATTAGCGCGGGTGGACTTGGTATCGTCGGAGCAGTGAATCCAAAAATTGGCATGACGCTGTTTATTCGCCTCAGTATTCCAGATAAGTCCGGCGGAAGAACATTGATTGAAGCACCGGTAAAAGTTACGCACAGCATTTATGGCATCACCGAACAAAATTTCAAAATAGGCCTGCAATTCTTGAAGCTGGAGCCTGAAGCGGTATTCGCAATCGCCGAATACGTGGGATAGTAGTTGTTATCAAGGGAGCGATGCACAAGGTCGACATCACTCCTGTGCTCAGTCTAATCTGCGATTCAGCCGAACTCGCTTCCGGCAGGCTCGCGAATAGTCTTGCTTTGGAGCAAGCGCAACCCTGTTCCCTCTCCTTATGAATTCCAACCGCCGCGACGGCGCTGATTCTTCCCCATTCAACACAACAGACTGACCGCGCCATAGCGAAAATTGGATGCAAAGTTGTCACTGTGCGTTTCTCACCGATGAGCTGTCGGTCGTCTGCAAGAAACGGCGTGTTGATCGTACGCATCACTTCTATCGTGTCACTGCGGCTGGGACGCTGTCGCCGCCAATGAAGTCAGCGGTGCCAAGAGCGACTCCACATCCGCTAGCGTGATTCCAGTCAGTGCACTGCTCCCGCCTTCGAGTAAGGCTGCAGCCAACTCGCGTTTGCGTGCCAGCAGCGTCATCATGCGCTCCTCCAGCGTACCTTGTGTCACAAGGCGGGTCACAAACACCGGCTTGGTTTGGCCGATGCGGTGCGCGCGCGCAGTGGCTTGTGCTTCCACCGCCGGGTTCCACCAAGGGTCGTAGTGAATCACGGTATCCGCCGCAGTGAGGTTCAGGCCGACGCCGCCTGCTTTGAGGCTCAACAGAAACACTCGTACGGCACCGGACTGAAATTGGTTGATCGGCGTTTCGCGGTCTACGGTCTCGCCGGTCAGGGTGACGAATTGAATGCCCTGTTCAGTCAGCCCCTCGGCGATCAGCGCCAACATACTTGTGAATTGTGAAAACACGAGAATTTGCCGACCTTCTTCGAGTAACTCCGGCATGTGTCCCATCAGCCAATCGAGTTTCGCCGAACCGGCACCGCTGAAACGTTTATTCGCCGACGGTAAATTCACCAGACGTGGATCGCAACACACTTGGC
>JBIIYQ010000073.1:0-14508 GCA_044346745.1 Usitatibacteraceae bacterium
AGCCGGATACGACGCGTATTCTTGATGATGACCGCTGCCAGTTTCAGCAATTGATTGCGTAAGGTATGAATCTGCGCCTTGGCCAAGGGTGTACCTTTGTGGGCGAGCGTTCGTAGCCGTTCGACCAAGGTGTAAGCCAGTGCCGAGAGTAGGATACGGAACTGGTCGGCATCGAAGTACTGGCAACTCGTGCGGGTGGCAAACAAACCCAGTTGCGCCTCCTTGATGCGGTTCTCCACCTCGCCCTGCCCGCAATAACATTCGGGCTCGCCCAACGGCTTGCCCGGTGCGGCCAAGGCCGCGCCGTCAATGCCATGTCGCTTCGGCGCGGCTTCGACAAATCCAGAAGCCTTCATCTTCTCAGAAAATGCCTTCATTGAGGCGGGACCCTGTGCCCTAAGGGATCGCCCTTGCTTGGTTGATTTCCATGAAGCGCCCAGCGACCGGGTAAAGACCTGCCTTGCATCGGCGTCGAGTTGTTGTGTCAGGTCGGCTGCCGTCTCAAGTCCGTCGGCAGTCAGCCCATTAGTCACGACGGCGATTCGACCTCGAAACGCCCGACGTCGTTGGACTCTTGATGCCGAAATTACAACGCCACTCTTATCCCAAACGGATCATCCAACGAGTGCGAAGGCTCGGTAAACCAGCGCGGCCCGTCTGCCGTCATGTAGAAATGGTCTTCGAGACGGATGCCAAATTCGCCCGGTACGCATATCATCGGTTCATTGGAAAAACACATACCTTCCGCAAGCGGCGTAGTGTCACTGCCGACCAGATACGGCCATTCGTGAATGTCCATACCGATGCCGTGTCCGGTGCGGTGGGGCAATCCTGGTAATTCATATTGCGGGCCAAAGCCATCTGCAGCTAATGAGCGGCGCGCGGCAATATCAACTTCCCGGCAAGGCACGCCTAACTGTGCGGCGGCAAGTGCTGCGGCTTGTGCAGCCTTCTCCGCATTCCAAACCATACGCTGGCGCTCGGTAGGTTCGCCAAACACGTAAGTGCGGGTGATGTCCGAGATGTAACCTTCGACCTGACAGCCGGTATCGATTAACACCATGTCACCGGTCTTGAGTGTTTGTGGATCCTTCACGCCGTGCGGAAACGCTGTCGCCGGGCCGAACAACACAATACAAAAATACGAACCTGATGCGCCGACTTTTTTGTGCGCCTCGTGGATAAACGCGGCGACCTCAGTGGTGGTAATTCCCTCATGCAGGATGCTGGCCGCCGCCTTGTGCACCTCTAGCGTCATGTTTTTGGCGC
Source organism: Usitatibacteraceae bacterium (assembly GCA_044346745.1). Classification (GTDB taxonomy): domain Bacteria; phylum Pseudomonadota; class Gammaproteobacteria; order Burkholderiales; family Usitatibacteraceae; genus UKL13-2. Next base: position 1,270 of record JBIIYQ010000073.1, read on the forward strand.
GCTGCATCAGCGCGATTTCACTTGCGGATTTGCGCGCGCGGCAGTGCGCGGTAATTGGCTTGGCGTTTACGATCTCGATCGATGCAGCGACACTGGCGGCAAACTTGGCAATGCCGTCCACCACAAAGAATGGCGTGTCTTCCGTAATGCCAATCTTTGTACCGGCTTTTGCTAAACCCATGCGCCGAAGCGTTTCAACAAACAGTTGATACGGGCTTTCGTGTTCATGCCACACATTCACCGGGCCTGGCATCACCATGAAATCACGCACGGTGTCTTGCTCAAAGTACGGTGCCAGATATTCGATTGCGCCCGTCGCCGGAATGATTCCACCAACCATGCGCTCACTCGGATGCCACTTGGTTCCCGTAAAGTAGGTCATGTTGGTACCAGCATGAACCCACATCGCCGCCACGCCGTCAGCGTGCATTTTCTGCTGCGCCTTCTCTACACGGCCGGCATATTCGGATGCTGGAATTGCCGCAACGCCGGAAGTCATGTTTGTGAGTTTAGAAAGCGCTTCCGCTTTCGATTTACCCCCCACACCGATAGTCATGTTCGTAATCTCTATTTTTTTGTCGCGCAAAGTTAAGCCAAGTATCGGGTTTCCAGATGGCGACGATAGTATCTCGCATCAAGCATGCTGCCGGTGGCACGTGTAACGAGTTCGTCTGTGGTCCAAAGGCTGCCCTGCTCCCAAACGTTAGTTTTGAGCCAGTCGAGGGCGGGCGCTAAATCACCAGCCGCCATACGGGCATCAAGGTCAGGCACGGCACGACGAATCGCGGCAAACCATTGGGCTGCATACATCGCCCCCAACGTATAGCTCGGGAAGTAACCGAACAGCCCCTCACTCCAATGCACATCCTGCATACATCCGTTGGTGAAGTTGCCACGTGTATCAACGTCCAATAACTCGGCCATCGCTTTATCCCATAACGCCGGGATATCGTCGGCCTCAATACGCCCTTCAATCAAGTCGCGCTCGATGCGGTACCGCAGGATGACGTGTAACGGGTAGGTCAACTCGTCGGCATCCACACGGATGAAGCTGGGCTGCACCCGAATCAGATGTTGATACAGGTTTTCAGGTTCAAATGCCTGCTGTACGCCAAGGTGTTTGGTGATGTGCGGCGCGAGCAAACCAACGAATGAACGCGATAAACCAATCTGCATCTCAAAGCTGAGACTCTGGCTCTCGTGGATGCCCGCACTGCGCGCCCAAGCCACCGGCTGGCCGAGCAGGTCGCGCGGCAGGTTTTGTTCGTATCGACCGTGGCCGGTCTCATGAATGGTACCCATCAAACTGCCGACAAAATCATCTTCACGGTAGCGCGTTGTTAAACGTGTGTCTTCGGGAACACCTCCGCAGAATGGGTGTGCACTCTCATCGAGACGACCTGCGTTGAAATCGAACCCCAGTAGCTTCATCGCTTCCAAGCCCACAGCGTACTGGGCGGAACGAGCGAACGGCCCTTTCGGCGCGATGATGTTTTGCTGTGCTTGTTTGTCGCGTACCTTACGTACCAAATCCGGCAGCCAGGTCAACAAGTCGCCAAACAACACGTCGAGTTTTTCACTTGTCATTCCCGGCTCGTAATAATCCATCAACGCGTCGTAAGGCTTCAGCCCGGATTCGTTGGCCAAAAAAGTCGCCTGCTCGCGGCTACATTTGAGTACATCACGGAAGTTCGCCAAGAAGCCCGGCCAGTCGTTTGCCGGGCGCTGGGTGCGCCAAGCGTGTTCACACTTCGCGTTGGCCATCGATTGCTTCTGCACCAGCGCAGCAGGCAGCGCATTGGCGGTGCGCCAGTCGCGGCGGATTTCGCGCAGATTTGCGCGTTCCATGTCACCAAGCCCCTCACGCTCCGCACTGTCCAAAAAAGACTTAAGTTCTGGATTGGTGCGGATGCTGTGCAACAGCCCATCCATCTCCGCCATTGCGTTTGAACGTGCATCGTTGCCGCTTGACGGCATCATCGACATACGGTCCCACCCAGCCAGCGCCTGCAAATGACTGAAATGATGGAGTCGTTTCCATGTTGTGGACAATTCTTGGTAGGCGGTTTGGCTCATGGGCTGTTCCATTGCTACTGGTCGAAGGCATCATTATTTCAGCAAATATGCTCCATTGCACCGACACCGATCAATGCCGACAGGGCAAGCGTGGATTCCCAGTAGGTGATCCCATTCCCTCGTTCGATAGAATGCATCACCATCCGCCGTCACAACTGGCTTTTAAATGAATCTCGAACAACTACTCTTCAGCCAAGGCTTTGGCACTCGAAAAATGTGCCGCCTGCTGATCGCCGACGGTCTGCTTGAAATCAACGGGGAGGTCCCGACCGACCCGGCGCAGCCTGCCCCTTTGGTAGACGGCGAGACGTTTACGTTTTCCGTCGAAGGGCAGCCGTGGGAGTACCACGCAAAGGCCTATCTGGTGCTACACAAACCTGCAGGTTATGAGTGTTCACAGAAGGCGAAGGCGCACCCGAGTGTATACACGCTGCTCCCCTCGCCGCTACGGACCCGGGATGTGCAGTCGGTGGGAAGACTGGATCAGGACACTACCGGACTTTTGTTGTTTTCTGACGATGGCCAGTTCATTCACAAAATGGCTTCCCCTAAACACCATGTGCCGAAGGTGTACGAGGTGACCACCAGCGAAGATGTCACTGATAAACAAGTATCACAGCTGCTGGCTGGTGTTGTACTTGAGGATAGTCCGATTCCGGTACTCGCCTTAGCCTGCGAAAGAGTCGCCCCCACCCACCTGAAGATGACCTTGGCGCAAGGCAAGTATCACCAGGTCAAGCGCATGCTCGCGGCGGTGGGAAATCACGTAAAAGCGCTCCACCGCAGCCAAGTCGGGCAATTCAAATTACCGGGAGAGCTCAAGGGCGGCGAATGGCGCTTCTTGACGCCTGACGAACTCACGCTGGCGAGCCGCCGCCTGATCACTCAGCCCCAGCGCCCGAATGCGGCGTAGGTAATGCCGTCAGTGCCCAACCGGTCTTCCACCCACATCTTGCCGCCGCAAAGCCCCACCTGCTCGTGGACCCAACGGTTCAGAGCAGCCTGATCCAGCTGGCGGAGCGCTTCCCGCTCGACAACCTCAATCGCACGTCCGTGCGCCGCACGAAAAAAGTCGTCAAACCCTACGCAAGATTCCGCGGAATGTGTTTCCGGCTTTGTCATTTCTTCGGCTTTTCGGCAGGCGGCACTTTGGTTGCCTGCCACGTAATCGCCTGCCACTTATCGTCGCGGTAGACAAACGTTCCGCTGTTGCGATTGAAGGTCGTTTCTCCCTTTGCTTCTTTAGCGACCAAGCGAAACGTTAGCACAGCGATTTCGCCATAAGGCCGCACCAACACATCCTCGGCAGAGTAGACCGTGGTCGCTTGAGGAGGCGAAATAGCCGGGTTGGTTTTGTTTGCCGACGGCGGAGCAGACTCAGCAAACGATTTGCGAATGTCGGCCTTCGTTTTCACGACGCCGCCAGAAGTGGTGTAGACCAAGTCTTCTGCCCAAAATCGCTCGTGTGTCTCGACCTTGTCGTTTTTGCCGGGCGCCAGAAAATCTTTCAACAATTCAGCGACTTCTGACCGCGTCTGCTAAGGGCTCGGGCCGCGTGGCATGTGGCCCACCACCGGTTGGGACAAAAGAAAGCTGGCGAAAAAAACAGTGGCCAATAGGCGACATGAACGGTGCACGATGGTCCTTCGGTATTGATGGCTAGATTAGCAAAAATGGTGAGGTAAATGCGGCGGGAATCCGTTATCGCGAGGTTACCTCGAAAATCCATGATGCCTAACGCGAAGCCGAGTGCTGATTCAATGGCACCAGCAGTCGACGTTCAACGACTGTAAACGACCATTCAATGATCAAAGCCAACGCCGCCACCGGCAGCGCGCCAGCCAGCAGTGTCGTGTTGTCATTTAACGCAAGGCCGGTAACGATGCGTTCGCCAAACCCACCCGCGCCGATAAACGCGGCGATGGTCGCGGTTCCGACGTTTATTACCGCAGACGTTTTTATCCCAGCCAAGATGGTCGGCAGCGCAAGCGGTAGCTCGATTAACCGCATGACCAAGGGTGGTGACATCCCCAACGACAAGCCTGCTTGTTTGGTCCCTACCGGAACTTGTGTCAGCCCCGTGTAAGTGTTTCGCACGATTGGCAGCAGCGCATAAATCGATAGCGCAATAAACGCTGGTAACAAACCAATACTACCGGTCAGCGGAATGAGAATAGCGAGTAGCACCAGCGATGGAATGGTTTGCAGTACACCGGTGATACCAAGAATCACACTACCCGACCGCGGTCGCTTTGCAGCTGCGACGCCTAGTGGCACACCAATCAAGACACTTGCAGCAAGCGAGGCGAATACCAGCGCCAGATGTTCGCTGGCAAGATGCACGAAATCCGGGCCGAACAGCTTTCCCCAAAACGATGGGCTGCTTGAGCCAGCATGTGTCGTCGCTGCTGCAGACGTTGGGACTGCTCCGGTGATAAACTCGCGCGCCACGTCGGCAAACGACTTTTTCTCCAACTCTGCCGCAGCATTCATCTGCCGCATGGCCGCGTCGTCAATCCGCCCTTCAAGCGATGAAATCGCCGCCCATGTTTTCGGCAATCGTGTTGGCAGATCCAGTGTATGCAACAGCACAGCATCGTAGCGCGGAAAATAATCCGCATCATCAGTCAACACCGTCAGTTGATACTTGCCGAGTTTCGCGTCGGTGGAATAGATATCGATGACATCTACTTGGCTCTGGGCTATCGCTTCGTAGGCTAGGCCGTGATCAAGCCCTTTCAAGTTGGTCCAAGGCAAGCCATAAGTCGCTTTCAGCCCCGGCCAGCCATCGGCACGGCCGATAAACTCTTGCGAAAGCCCAAGCCGCAACTTCGGATGCGCCTTTAAATCCGACAACTTGGTGATCCCGCGTTCCCGCGCCAGTTTGCTCGGCAATGCCAACGCGTAGGTGTTGTTAAATCCGAGCGGCGTGGAGACAGCCAAGCCAAGTGGTGCAAGCTTTTGATTGAGTTCTGGAAGCGGCGGCACACGATCGAGTTTCAGTATCTCGCGCGCAATGGTGCCGGTGTATTCAGGATAGACATCAATACTGCCGGCCTTCAACGCGCCGAGCACAATGGCTGTGTTGCCCAGCCCCTGTTTATGAACTGCGCCGGTTTCACGTGCCTGCTCAGCGGTCTGCCGGATGACCTCGGCCAGCACATAAGACTCAGTAAATCGCTTCGACCCGACGTTTAGGGGTTCGGTGGTGGCACCAGCATCGAACAGCATAAAGCCCGAACATGCCACCGCCGCCAGACGCTTGTTGTTCATTGCTCCACCCTCTTCGGAACGCAGGCCACGGCGTGCCTATCGCGCCTCGACGGAAATTCGGCGGACAGCGAGCTGAAACGGCCCATCTTGACCATCTGCAATCATCAGCCCGACCTGGTTTACCTCCGTGGCGTCAAGCATCGGCGCATCAATGACCCGCCGACCGCGAAACGTTCCCACAAAGCTGTTTACAGGGACTGCCACTTTTGTCCAACGACCGGCGACAGTGGCAAAAGTGGCCTGATAACTAACCGCGTCAACGCGCCCTGACATGCGCAGGTTAAGTTTGTAGCGTTTACCATCGCCGCGCAGTTCGATCACGTAGTGGGTCGCGTTCGGTATGGACGGTGCCTCCGACCACGCCCGCACCGACGCGAAACCGCCATTTTTCTCCATGGACATCACCCCTTCAAAGAAGGCATGTCCGACAGGGTCAAAACGTAGCTGACTGCGGGATACCCCGCCCATGACGCGGTCATCGGTGGCTGACCATGCTGCAACCACGTCAGGCGTTGAAAACGTAAAAAGGTCGTGGGCCATATTGGATATTCGTGTCGGTTTATGGACGAGCGTAACGGTTTGCGTTTGGGTGTTACTCGCCGACGCCGGAAGGGCCGCTACGTCAATCAATAGCAGTGGAATAGTCAGATAAACTCGCATAGCTAGAGTGTAGACGAGAAACCGCTATCAACGAGACGTTATCATCTACCAAATGAAACAAACCACTCCAACGAAAGCTGAAACTAGGCTGCTTTCGCCATTTTTCGGCCTTGGCTTGCAGGCCATCATTGTGCCCGCTACCGATCGAGACTTTGCGGTCGCAGCGGTCGAAACTTCGCGGGCCGCAATGGTGGGTTTCGACACCGAATCTAAACCAACCTTCGCGGTGGGTGAAGTCAGCACTGGTCCTCACGTCGCGCAGTTTGCGACGGCTTCAAAAGCTTTCATTTTTCAATTATCGCACCCCCACTGCCGCCCGACTCTTGACGAAGTGCTTGCGTCGAGCGCCGTGCAAAAGGTGGGGTTTGGTCTCGCGTCTGATCGGGTGCAAATTCGTAAGAAACTTGGCATCGAAGCAAAAGCATTGATTGATCTGGATACGATATTTCGCGAGCAGGGTTATCGCCATACCGCAGGCGTGCGCGCGGCAGTCGCCATTGTGCTGAATCAAAACTTTCAGAAATCCAAACGCGTCACGACCACCAACTGGTCGCTGCCGCATCTCACGCCTGCCCAGCTGCTCTACGCCGCCAAAGATGCATATGCGGCCTTTAAGGTGATGGAGGCACTACAACGCGGGCCTGAGGCGTCGCTTATCGATGTGGGGCGCAGCCCATAGGGCATGCTCGCCAGCGTAGGGTTATGCGACTGCACGATGAAGTTCTTAGATACCGTCAAAACGCTGCTAGCCGTACGACAAGACTTGTTGTAGATCGCCTCTTAATTTGTATGTACGTACGTGCTAGCGTGAACAAAGGCGAGCACGCTGCGGGTGTCGTGCGCACACTAGGTGCTGGCGTTCGCCGATTGATTAGCGCGTGACATTTGGTGGATCTGCGATCTCAGCCCTAGTCTCAAGCTGAGCCCAACGGGAACGGCGGCATCGACAAACTCCGCTTGGTCACTCAACCGCAAACGACTCGCCGACTTGTTGGGTTTTGTTGGCTTTGTGCCGGATGTCTACGACGCCGCTCAACAAACCCCTAGGAGATCCCAATAGGGGCGGCCAATTTAAAGAGTTCACTCGCGATCCGGCTAGGCGCAATGATGTTTACGCGTACAGCAAACATCACCCAACACGGTCGTAGTTATGGCTCGATAGTGGCCGCAGCTACACCAGTCGTGCAACACCACAAAAAACTCGGGACCATCGTGGAAGTTCGCGGCAAATCCTCTGAGATCGTCACCGTTGCGCAATTGGTGACGATCTGCGCACCATATTTACGCGACCTGAGGGCTATCAGGGCACCTAGCGATTACCGCCACTATTTGGCTTGAACATCGAGACGCTGACGCCGTTCTCCACGGTGATGGAATCACGCTGGGGTAACCAAGCGTGCAAAACGGACGGACCGCAAAGTCGGCATTATTGTTTCTGCCTTCCGTGGTCGCCGTCTCAATACCGTAACGTGACTGTCGCAAAATTTTGTTATACGCACAAAACTTCCAATGTTCGGCACTCTATGATCACGCCATCTCCTTCCGACCACAAATACGGATCAGACGAGTCTGGCCTCGTCTGTGGCTTTTTGTTTAAGCCGGGTGCTAGTGGAACACCACTCAGTACGAACGGGGCGCTCGCGTGGTTGGCGGAGGCAGGTCAGTCGGGAGAGGAGTTTGTGTGGCTGCACTTCAATCTTGCAAACGCCGCCAGTGAGCGTTGGCTGAGTCAACGCCTCGCACTATCCCCACTGTTTTTTGAAACGCTCAGCGAAAGCTCTAGGTCTACCCGCATCGAGTATGCGGATGATCAGCTGATCGCGGTACTCAACGACGTGCTGTTCGACTTCTCGTTTGATCCATCCGACGTTTCGACGTTAGTGCTAAGCGTCGGCCCCAGGTTTCTGGTCACGGCGAGAAAAAAGGCATTGCGTTCGGTAGACCGCCTGCGAGTCGCTGTCAAGAACAGTGAACAATTTCCGACGCCCACAGCGTTGCTCGTTCATCTGCTGCGCGATCAATCCGATGTGCTGGTTTCTATCCTGCGAAAATCGATTGAAAAGGTGGATCAAATCGAAGACCGCCTTCTTGCTGGTCGTGTTGAAACCAAACGCGCCGAGTTAGGCCAGCTCCGGCGGGTATTGGTTCGGCTAAAGCGATTGTTGGCACCGGAGCCCGGCGCGCTGTTTCGTTTGTTGAACCGCCCACCCGCTTGGATGAGCGAGGATGACATCACAGAACTTCGCCAATCAACCGAAGAATTTTCCGTTTCGTTAAGCGACATCGACACATTGCAAGAACGCATCAAGCTTTTGCAAGAAGAAATCTCCGCCCTGGTGCAAGAGCAAAACAATCGTAGCTTGTGGGTGTTATCCCTGTTCACCGTACTGGCACTGCCGGTGAACATGATTGCCGGCTTCTTCGGCATGAACGTCGGCGGCGTACCACTTGCCCAGAACGAAGCCGGGTTCGCCATCGTCGTTAGCGTGGTGCTGTCCATCACGATCGCGATCGGCTGGTGGATTCTTCGAGAGAAGCAGCGCTGAAGTCAAACAGGTAACATCTGACATATCAGACGCAGCAATGAATCCATCAAGATGCGCTGGACTGTCCGCTCCGCCAGCGGCATCGCCGCGTGCTGAGCGATACGACGTAGTACCATTGAGGGAGGTAATCTTCACTTCCCAATACCACGTTAGACGCACTAGGAGCCAGACAATGATGCATCGCACCGTCCGCGGACGACTCGCCTACACCTCAAAGAAGCCTGAACGCCTGAATGAGCCCCGCGGCGGCGAGCGGTTCATGTTCACCCATCACACCGACGGCAAAGTGGTACTGCGTGCCTACTGCGAAATTGACGAACCCCCTCCCACCGTCATGCGCGACGTGGTCTACGCAATGGACGAGCACCGCAAACCGATGGATTGCACGGTGCGACTGGTGGTTGGTGACAAATTCAACGGCTCCGGCTGGTTTTGCTTCACGCCCACCGCCATCGAGTGTGAGTCCTACGGACCGTCGATTGGCAGACTTTCACAACGCGTGGATTTGAGCGCACCGATTGACGGATTTGGCACTCACCCAGTGGTGGCCGATGCCTACCTGCTGGGCGGCATGGATTGGACAATCATCAAACGCCGCACCCTCTCGATGTATTTGCCTTCTCCTGATCTGCGCGGTGCCACCCCGCCCATCTTGGCACCTGTCAAGATCGATGCCGAGTATGTTGGCGATGAGATTGTCACGGTAAAAGCCGGCACCTTTGCCACCAAACATTTCCGTTACCTAGACGTTGGCGACAGTGGTTTCTCCATACAGCACCCACCCTATGATGTCTGGGTGACCAACGACGCCGACGCCGTGATGGTGCAAGGCGGTGTCGGTGGTTCGATGCTCACGTGGTACGAACTGGTGGAGCTCGAACGGTAGTTTCGATCAAAAGCCGTGCTGGCCTACCCTGACAGTCCGCCGTCAATCGCCAGACGAAGGCTTGTCCACACAAGTAGCCATATAGTCATTGGAATAGCACCATGGGATGCCAGCGGCCACTCTTGGGCCTCGGCTACCCATCGCGCCGGCAATCAATGCGACCGAACATCTCAATACTTGCAGCCAGCATCGCTTGAACCTGCGCGAATCGACGACGTCGACCAACAGAAAGTGTGCCCGCCCACCAAGACCGTCGAGTTCGGAGCGTGCCTTGGCTCCACGCTCCGCATCGCGCCCGACTTCCAGCACATTTGCACCAGTGGCGACGGCTAGTTTTGCGGTGGCACGACCAATGCCATCCCAGCGAGCGGTAATCGCCACCACGTTGCTGGTGAAGTCGTAACGACTGATGTTCATCATCGGTGCGGCTCATCGCATCGTCATTCAGCAACTCCCAGATAACTCGGGCCTCTCACGGGTGATGTCTCGATGCACACATAATATAGAGCGCAACAGATTGCCGCATGGCATCCACTTAAATTCATTAACCGCCCACCGCCCACTGCCATGTATAACTGCACCGCCCTCGCCGCCGAATCATTGAGCCACATCCCCGGCCTCAAGGTGCGCTCCCTCTGGTTTGACCTGCCACTCGACTACGCCAATCCGGGCAAAACCATTCAGGTATTCGTGCGCGAAGTGGTCGCACCAAAGCCGGAATCCGCCCAACTCCCCTACTTAGTGTTTTTCCAAGGCGGCCCGGGCTCAGGCTCGCCCCGCCCGATGGGTAACTCGGGATGGATCAAACGCGCCACGAAGGACTACCGCGTACTGTTGCTCGATCAACGCGGCACAGGGCTCTCATCACCAATCACAGCGCAGAGCATGGCGCATCTTCCGAATGCGGCGACCCAAGCCGAATACCTCACCCACTTTCGCACCGACAATATCGTGCGTGACGCGGAGGCTATCCGCAAAGTCCTTTGCGGCGACAAACCGTGGAGCATCTTGGGGCAAAGCTACGGGGGCTTTTGTTCGATGCGATATCTGTCAGCCGCGCCGCATGGGTTGCGAGAGGTATTCATCACCGGTGGTGTGCCGTCGATCACGCGGCCGACCGACGACGTATATCGCAACACCTACCGGCGCGTCATCGCAAAGAACGCCAAGTACTACGAACGTTATCCGGAGGATGTCGCGCGTGTACGCGAACTGGCGGCATATCTGCGTACGAACGACGTACCGATGCCGAGCGGCGGTCGGCTCACCGCACAACGTTTCCTTCAGTTGGGCTTAGCACTCGGCATGAGTGATGGGTATGAAGCCATCCACTACCTGCTCGAAGAAGCGTGGATAAGTGCCGCAGGTTCAAACACGGACCGCGAACTCAACTGGAATTTCCTCGTACATCTGGAACACCTGCAGAGTTTTGATACCAACCCGATTTTTTCGTTAATGCAAGAAGCGTGTTACACCCAACAAGCCGCAAGCAATTGGTCGGCGGAGCGATTGCTGAGCGAATTTCCCGAGTTCTCACTCGACCGGCAAGACCGCATCCTATTCACCGGGGAAATGATCTACCCATGGATGTTTGATACCTATCCCAAGCTGACTCCGCTGAAAGAAGCCGCAGACATCATCGCGCGCAAAACTGATTGGCCGATGCTCTACGACCCCGAGGTGCTCAACCAGAACAAAGTACCCGTCGCCGCAGCGGTGTATTACGACGATATGTATGTGCCGCGCGAATATTCAGAAGAAACGGCCGCCATTGTGCCGAACTTCCGACTGTGGCATACCAACGAATACGAACACAACGGTTTGCGCTTCGATGGTGAGACGGTGCTGGGCAAGTTGATCGCGATGGTGCGGGGAGAAATCTAAGGCGAACATCTCTTGAACTTACAAGCGATTTCACTTCGTCCGTCACCGCGGATAAGAGACTCAGTCGTGTCGCAACAAATCACCATAAACGGTGTACTCACCGTCTTTACGGTCCGGGCCCGGCGCATCGTAGAGCACTAACCAGCGCGGTTTGCCACAGGCAAGTATTGGCGGCAAATCACAAATGGCCTCTGCACGATTAGTGCCTCTGCCATGCGGGAGGGCGACGGATTCGGTCAACGCGGATTCAAAACGTACAGGATCACGATTTGCCGCCAACACAGGTTTTGCGCCTGACCACTTATAGACGCGTATCTCGCCGTTGAGCACCATCGTCGGCCCCGCCAAGATGTACAAGTCGTCACCCGAAAAATGCAGGTCACGAATTCCGAGGCCGTCGAGTTGCAAAAAGTGTTTTCGCAACATGACCCCGCTGTCGTCTAGTGGCACCAGTCGCAGCGGCTCATCGCGTTTCTTTTCGCTGATATCTACGGCGATTTCGAGCATGGCCGACCATCCGCGTAAAACCGGCCCGCGCAGGCCAAGGAACATGCGCTTGCCGTCAACCGCCAGCCCTTCGATATCAAATCCATTGTCTTTACCCGGGATTGCCAAGTAAGCGCCAAAGTGCGCGTCTTGTTCAATCAAGCGGGTGAGTAAATTGCTCTGGCTGTCCCCCTTCAAGCGCCGTGCCCGGCGGCCGTCTGCTGCAACACGCACTAGACACGGGCCACCGGCCTCGTCGTCTTCAATGGGGATACACGCCAACAATCGGCGGTTACCATCGAGCGATACTTTGGACAGTCGTTTCGCGTTTTCGGCGTGCCCCCGATCCGATTTTGCGTTCTTTCTTTTCAACCCATGCGAGCCGACCACCCACAGGTAGCCGTCGACAATCGCCATGCCTTCCAAATCCGCCTCGTCCTCTACGTCTCCGGGCAAATCTAGCAAGTCTGCGAGCGGAAACGAGCGTACCTCGCCGTATCGCAAGGTTTCATCACCAGTCACATGCAATCGGCGAAGCCGATCGAGCCCACAGGCTTCGTCGCCCGCCACCCAAAGCCAATCGCCAGAAAACGCTGCCCCCGACAAATTGGAGTGGACGAGAGCGCCGGGCTCGAACTCGAGTCGGACCGCGTTGGCGGAGCGTGTATTTGGCATGGCCATCCTTAAGTTGTCATAACACGGTCTGAATTCTCCCAGTGAGCCGCTTTTTCCGTGGATAAGCCGCTCACTGCCTGAGACTGGTCAAGCGCATAGACAACGTTTGTGTAAAGCCGTTCAGCGGCGCAATGTGCTACCCGCGAATAAGCGTCGAGAGGGCCGCGCTCGGCCCGTTCGTTAATCGACTAACCCGACACCAACACCACATCCCAGCGCACGCCAAGAGCGCCTTTCTCCGACCCAGCAGATGCTGCGTCGACTTTGGCGACCACTGTTTCTTTCCGCCGGATGTTCTTGAGGATGAGGTCCTTCTCATTGAGCGCCTCGCCTTCAAAATACATTTGTGTGATCGCGCGACTCTTGTTGCCACGTACGTCGAAATGAATGTGGGGCGGGCGAATCCAGTCCCCCTCACCTGTCGGGTACGCACCGGGTTTGATGCTCTTGAATTTATAGGTGCCATCCGCCGCGGTGCGAATACGCGCAAAACCCTGAAAATTCGCGTCCACCGGCGCTTTATTTGTGTCGGCCGGATGGTCGTAACGTCCTGCCGCGTTCGCCTGCCAGATATCGAGGGTTGCGTTAGCCACCGGCACGTCGTTGGTATCCAACACACGGCCCGTCACTGGAAGGGGCTCGGTAAAACGGACGCCATGGATTTGGTAAATACTTTCAATCCAAGGAGTTCTGAATGTCATCAATACCGAAACGAGTATTCACCAGCGAGTATCGCGCGGAAGCCGTAAAGCT
>JBIIYQ010000196.1:0-4535 GCA_044346745.1 Usitatibacteraceae bacterium
AAAGCGCGTTAGCGACCATTGCTAGAACGCATGAATTAAGAATGGCATTTGGCGTTATCGTTTTTACGTCAGCTCCAACTTCTAGAGGAAGATTTTTAAATGAATGCAATCAATAACCGTACTTGGTTGATTACCGGCGCGTCCAGTGGATTCGGACGACTACTCGCGGAACGTGTCCTAGCGCGCGGCGAGCGAGTGGCTGCGCTGGCCCGAAACATTGAGCCTTTGCGAGAGCTTGCACGGCAGTACCCAGACCGACTTAAGTGTCTGTCGGTAGACGTCAGGGAGCAAGCCTCGGTTGATGCAGGTGTAGCCGCCTCGTTCGCTGCATTCAGGTCGATCGACGTCCTCGTCAACAATGCCGGCCGCGGATTGTTCTGCGCGGTGGAGGAAGCCAGCGAAGCAACACTACGCGATATCTTCGAGACCAACGTATTCGGCGTGGTCCGCCTCGTGCGGGCGGCGCTACCCCACCTGCGCAAAAGTAAGCGCGGTCGCATCATCCAGATTTCGTCTGCTGTCGGTCACGCATGTATGCCGATGGCTGGTCTCTACGCCGCCACCAAGCACGCAATCGAAGCCCTGTCTGAGTCGCTGGCTGGAGAATTAGCCTCAACCGGCATCAAGGTCGCGATCGTAGAGCCAGGATACTTCGCTACCAACTTCGCCACATCCATGGTTTTCAGCACGCCGATGCCGCAATACGACGGGGTGCGCTCCGCAGTGATGGCGCAATTTGGAACCATGATCCCGAGTAACCCGGAGTTGGTAGTTCAGGCCATCCTTGCCTTGGCAGACGCTGACAATCCTTCATTGCGAACAGCCGTGGGCGACGATGCACTGCCGTGGATGGAAAGCTCGCTAGAGCAGCGCCTGCAACAGTTGCGCGCAAGCGTCAAAGCGCCACGCCCGGCACAAGAAAAGGAGCACGCATGAAAACCATCGCTATCCTACACGTCGTCGAGGGCGCGCAAGCGTCCAGCCTTGAGGCGTTGCTCCCCGCGGAAGTGAAAATGGCGTGGGAGGGAATGAAATCCGGAATCCTACGCGCGGCACACTACATCGTGGGCAGCGCCGGAGGTGTACTTGAGCTCGAAACTACCGACGCTGCTAAGGCCGAAGAATTTGTGAGAGCGCTTCCGCTCGTCGCCGCAGGCCTGATCAGCTGCAAGATCTATCCTTTGGCACCTTACACCGGCCTCGACTTACTGATGGTGCAAGGTAACCCAGTGCCTGCTTCTCCGCAAACGGATCGGGTCGCAGGTGACTGAAGTAAGCTCTCGGGTGGTCTTAGTAGCGGGGGTCTCGCGCGGCATCGGCGCGGCCACCGCGCAGGCGCTGCTTGCGCGTGATTATCGCGTCATTGGAGCCAGTCGTTCGCGTCCGGATTTCACGCATCCGCGTTTCCAGTGGATCCAGGCCGATTTGAACGACGACGCGGCGGTGGGTGCCGCCCTCGATATGGTCGAGCGAACGTACGGCCGACTCGACGGCCTGATCAACAGTGCTGGGACCTACTACGCCGGCGCGCTCGAAGAGCACTCGATGGAACAGGTGCAAGCGCAGTTTGATGCCTACTTCTTCAGCGTCGTACGAACGATCCGCGCCGCGCTGCCGTTGCTACGCAAGCACCGATCGGGCCGAATCATCAACATCGGCTCCACCGCCTGTTTCGCGCCGATTCCGTACCACTCAATCTACACCGCTTCAAAGTTTGCGCTGCAAGGATTGTCCGAGGCGCTGCGCTTCGAACTCGGACCGCTCGGCGTCCAAATCACCGTCGTGCAGACCACCTCGGTGGCCACCAACGCGGTAGCGCATGTGCAACTGGCACCAAACGCCCTAGCTGCATATGCGCCAGCGCGAAGTTTTGCCATCCAAGCATTTCGCGCTGGGGCGGCTACGGGCCATGACCCGGAATGGCTGGCGCACCGAATCGTTTCACTGATGGCGCTGGCAAAATTGGCACCAAGCTACCGCTTCGGTGCGTTGACCGGGTTTCTCTATGGGTTACGAAACTGGGCACCAGCGTCTTTACTCAGTCGGGCCACTGCCCGCGCATTTTTGCCGAGGTCGTCGTCATAAAGCAGACAACGAAGATCGCACCGCTCGCAACGCCTAGTTCAGAACCTCGCCCTTGGGTTCTCGGACGCCCCCTCCGTACCGATAGGTGTCGATCACTTGTTGTCCTCGGTGTGGCGGTGTTCGCCGCTTTCCGTGATCACAGATGGCTGGCCTATTTTTTGGCGCTGCCTGCGTCGACCAGTGACTGTGATCGCTGTGGCAGCGCAGTCGGTTTCGCGTGCCGTTCGTGTGCGTAACCACATCTGGGTTGCCGGAACCACCGCATCGGATGCGAGTGGAGCGGTAGTCGCGGTTGGCAACGCGGGTGAGCAGACGCGGTACATTCTGCAGAAGATTGAACGTGCTTTGGCCGAAGCTGGTGCGTCGTTGCGCGATGTAGTGCGCACCCGTTTGTATGTGACCAACATCGCGGACTGGCAGGCGGTGGGCGGTGTGCATGGCGAGTTCTTCGGTGATATCCGCCCGGCTTCAACCATGGTGGAAGTCTCCAAATTGGTCGACCCGTGGCACTTGGTCGAAATTGAAGTCGATGCCTATGTTGGCGCGGGTCTCACCGACTAGCGCTGCGGGTAGCGTTAAATGTTCGAACACGTCTCCAAACCGGTTCTACCGCAGGCAAAATTCATCTCCCGTCAATGGTGGGCGTTGCTGCTTGGCGTCGCGCTGATCACCGTCTCACTAGCCATTGGCATGATCGGCTATCGCTATTTTTTTCCAAAGCTCGATTGGGCGGACGCGTTTGTGAATGCGGCGATGATCCTGTCGGGCATGGGCCCGATCGCCAACGCCGAGTCGACTGGCGCCAAAATTTTCTCAGGCTGTTATGCGATCTATTCCGGCCTTATGTTGGTGATGACGGCCGGTGTCGTGTTTGCGCCGTTGGTGCACCGCTTTTTGCATAAACTGCATGCTGATGAAGACGATCTCCGCGAAAAAATCGCACGTGAAAAGAAATAAAAACCCTAGTAAGGACGGCGGTTTCCGTGTGTTTTTGGCTGAAAAAGCCCGCCAACGCTGGTGTTTTTTCTTGCAGAAAAGTAGCCTATATGAGTGCTGACCTAGCGATGGCAGATGAAAAGTTTATGCGCCACGCGCTCGCGCTCGCCGGGGAAGCGGCAGCATTGGGCGAAGTGCCTGTCGGCGCGGTATTGGTCAAAGACGGCGAGGTGGTTGGTGAAGGTTTCAATCATCCAATCTCTGCGAGTGACCCCACCGCACACGCCGAAATTGTCGCGTTACGCGACGCTGCCAAACGGCTCAACAACTATCGTCTGACCGATTGCACGCTGTATGTCACCTTGGAGCCCTGCGCGATGTGTGTTGGGGCGATTCTGCATTCACGCGTGGCTCGAATCGTGTGGGGTGCTGCAGAGCCGAAAAGTGGCGCTTGTGGCTCGGTTGTGAACCTGCCGGCGGAGCCTAAACTTAACCACCATGCAACTTTTGTCGGTGGCGTTTTGGCAAACCAAAGTGGTGAGATACTCAAGTCATTCTTCCGTCAGAGAAGATGAACGAGAGAAATTGTGATGCTCAACCACCTGTCCGCGCTCGATGCGTTATTCCTGTACCTAGAAACGCCGGAAACACCGATGCACGTCGGTAGTTTGATCCTGATGGAAAAGCCGCGTGGACATAACTCGAGCTTCTACAAGAACATTCGCAATCACGTTGCCTCGCGCATGCACTTGGCACCGCTGTTTTCGCGCAAGCTGGCATTTATGCCGTTTGATCTGGCTAACCCCATCTGGGTTGTTGCTGATGAGATTGACCTTGATTGGCACATCGAATCGTTGAAGTTACCCAAGCCCGGCACGCGCGTGCAACTCGAGGCGGCAGTGGCGAAGTTACATGAAGGCATGCTCGATCGTGATCGTCCGCTATGGCGGTTCACCGTCATCGAAGGCCTTGAGTCAGGCGAAGTGGCGTTCTACGCAAAAATTCACCACGCGGGGTTGGATGGACAGGGCGGTGTTGCGTTAGCCCAGGCGGTGCTCGATATCGAGCCCAAGCCTGCGGCGAGGGCAAAATCAACACCTGAAAAGTCGGCCGCCGCGTCCTCGGCCTCATCCCTTACGCCGTCCGCTGCGCGGATGATTTCCGCCGCCTTCCGCACCAGCGTGGCGCAGTACGGCAAGATACTGAAAGCTGTGCCCGGCGCGGTAAAGATGGTCGGCGGGTTGACGGTGTCGGCACTGTCTGCCTCGCAAGCGAAAAAGTTGGGCGCACCGTCCGAGCAGCTTACGGGCGTTATCGACTCTGCCGCGAGCCTCGCAAATGTGGCTGCCAGTGTGGCGACACTAAAGGCGACGGATACACCGTTACAAGCGGCAAAAAAATTATTGCCCAAGGGCATTAAGCTCGGACCGCGCACCCCGCTAAATGTGGCCATCGGCGGCAAACGTGCGTTCGCGACCGCGCGGCTGCCACTCGACGAAACCAAAGCAATCGCC
>JBIIYQ010000074.1:0-14330 GCA_044346745.1 Usitatibacteraceae bacterium
ATCAACGGCTCGACGTCATACAACTTTGCGGCCTCGCGTATGTCACGCGCAAACTCGCGGCTGTAAGTGCCGATGCCAACAACTTTGAAGCCCATTTCTCTGGCGGCGATTCGAGCGGCTGCCACCGCATGTGTGGCGTCCCCAAACACAAATACACGCTTACCGGTGAGGTAGGTTGAGTCAACTGACTTTGCATACCAAGTTGAGCGCGAGCGTGGATCGTTGAGTACTGGCGCGGCATCAACACCGGCGAGTGCCGCAACTTCTGCGATGAATTCGCGAGTGGCACCAACACCAATTGGGATGATCTTTGTGAATGGCTGCGCGAAGGTCCGCTGCAGCCAAGACGCTGCCTGCGACGCGGTCTCCGGATAAAGCACCACGTTGAAGTCGGCCTCACCGAGTCTGGCGACATCGGCCGGTGTGGCGCCATACGGGGCGACCACATTGATATCGATGCCCATCGATATGATCAAACCGGAGATTTCTTTGATGTCATCGCGGTGGCGAAAGCCTAGCCCGGTGGGGCCGAGCAGGTTGCAAGACGGGCGCTTACCCCTTTCACGCGGCGCACGGACGGTGCCCGGAGCCGGCGCGTGTGGTGTACAAAGTGCACGTACCAGCTGATAAAAGGTTTCTGACGCCCCCCAATTTTCTTTGCGCTGGTATGCAGGAAGTTCGAGTGGGATCACTGGAATCGGTAAGTTCAATGCCTTCGCCAAACCGCCCGGGTCATCCTGTATCAACTCCGCAGTACAGGACGCACCAACCAACATGGCCTGCGGCTGAAAGCGACCATATGCATCACGTGCGGCAGACTTGAACAGCTCGGCGGTATCGCTGCCGAGATCGCGTGCTTGAAAAGTTGTGTAGGTCACTGGCGGGCGCTGATCACGACGCTCGATCATCGTAAACAACAGGTCAGCGTAGGTGTCACCCTGTGGAGCGTGCAGTACATAGTGAAGGCCGCGCATGGCGGTGGCGATACGCATCGCGCCAATGTGTGGGGGACCTTCGTATGTCCAGAGCGTTAGCTGCATTAGGCGACAAGCCTCATACGGCGGTTGAGTGGGCGCGCGAAGAGTTCTGCAAGGTCGGCGGCTTGGTCGTAACCTTGGATCGGCGTGAACACCAATTCGATTGCCCACTTGGTCGTCATGCCTTCGGCTTCCAATGGATTCGCCAGACCGAGGCCGCATACGACCAAGTCGGGCTTAACTGCGCGGCATCGATCAATCTGATTTTCAACGTGCTGGCCTTCGGAGATCTGAATACCTGCAGGCATCATCGCCATCTCTTCGGCAAGGTGCTGCTTGTGTAAAAAGGGTGTTCCGACTTCGGTGAGCTGCATACCAAGCTCCCTCGACAGGAAACGCGCGATCGGAATTTCGAGTTGTGAATCAGGAAAGAAAAAGATCCGCTTACCTTCAAGCTGTGGACGCTGATGTTGCAATGCACGCATGGCACGCTCGCGCTTCGGCATCGTCACTGCGTCGAATCTTTCGGCACTTACGCCAAACATATCGGCGGCGGCTTTGAGCCAAGCTGTTGTGCCTTCTACGCCGAGCGGGAAGGGCGCTGGCAAGCGTTGCGCACCGCGCTCCTCAAGTGCTCGGGCGGTATCGGCTAAGAATGGCTGCGCGAGCAAATAACGCGTGTTTGGCCCGATGGTTGGGAGCTCTGTGGAGCGTCGTGGCGGAAAATACGAAACGTTGTGAATGCCCATCTCGGTGAACAGCCGAGTCCACTGATCTTCGACGACGTCGGCGAGGGTGCCAACGATCATTAGGGAAGGGGCGGCTTCGACCCGAGCGGCAGGCAGTGTCGGCACCAACGAGGCAAGGCAAGCGTCTTCGCCTTGGGTGAAGGTGGTTTCGATGCCACTTCCGGAATAGTTCAGGACCCGTACGCCTGGGTTGAATTGCGACGACAGGCGTTGCGCGGCGCGCGACAAGTCCAGCTTGATGACTTCTGATGGGCATGACCCGACCAGAAACAACAATTTGATATCGGGGCGGCGCTCCAACAAGCGCTTCACTACCCGATCGAGTTCGTCATTTGCATCGGCCAAGCCTGCGAGATCGCGCTCGTCGATGATGGCCGTCGCAAAACGCGGCTCCGCAAAGATCATCACGCCCGCCGCCGATTGGATCAAGTGTGCGCAGGTGCGGGAGCCCACAACGAGGAAAAAGGCGTCTTGAATTTTGCGGTGCAACCAGATGATCCCAGTAAGACCACAAAACACTTCACGCTGTCCGCGTTCTTTCAGAATCGGGATCACTTTGCTATCAGCACAGCCGGATTCAAGAACCGCGCTCATGCAACCACTCCCTGCTGTAGTGACAAATTGTGTTGCAGACGCGCCATGCGCAACTTCCAGAGGAACTGGGCGGCATTAACCACGTACGTCGCATAAGCGGCGAGGGCGAGCCACATGAGTCCGCGCACGCTGAGCGCGTCGGCGATCAGTGCATATAGATAAGCGGTGTGGAGCGCGATCACAAACATGCTCACAAAGTCTTCCCAGAAAAAAGCAGGGGCAAACAGGTACTTGCCAAACACGACTTTTTCCCAGATAGCTCCCGTAACCATGATGGTGTAGAGGACCAAGGTCTTGACCACAATCGAAATGGTTGCAGCTGCTTGGCCCTCGCCGGTCACCAGATAGCGACAGACCAGTCCAAGGCTTACTAAGAAGACGACGAACTGTATCGGCGCGAGGATGCCTTGCACCAACGTCCAAACGGACGCGTCTCTTCTAAGGCGCTCGTCGGGCGTATATAGCGTGTATGGGGACTTGTGCAACTTGTCCTTGTTACCGTTTTGCTGCAGTGGCGCTGTGCCGCGCATCTTCGCAATCCTTAAATGTCCTCGCTGGCCAAATTTAGGCTGTAAATAATGGAGTGTCAAGAAAAATGGACATCTATTTTGAAATCACAGTTGACACTGAAATTTCGACTTAGCGATATTTTTCGGCTAATTCGGTCGTTTACAGCTTATTACCAATAAATGTGAATGCAATCAGAAAATAAACTGAGTAAAACTGTCAAGTTTCCAATTGTCTACCCAAGTTTGGAGGGTATTTTGTCAACAAGTATTGACATTAATTAAATACAAGTGCCTACTCCAAATAAGAGTTTTCATGCCTCCACCACCCAAAGACAGTTTTTGTCGACGTCTGGCGCGCAATCGATGAACGGCAGCAGGGGCGGGCAAAGCATATAGATTCGGTCCGTCACGGCAAGTTGTGGTGCAAGTAGTGAAAAGAGAAGGAGTACATATATGAGTGACGGATCCATGATGGGTGCAGGAGTGCAGGCCGACACAAGGTCAAGAGCAACATCGCGCAGGATGGGTAAACCCTCCGCACCTGCCGCCACTAGCGTTCAACTTGTCAGCCTGATTGAATCGCAGATCATTCCGCAACTACTCGCGGCAGACCGGCCCGCAGCACCCGGCAAAGCTCGGTTTGGCAGCAATGGAATCCGATCCAGTTTTACTGACATTAATCGCGACGACATAGCCGAGTTCACCCACCTTCTGCTGCAAGACAATATGTCGGCGATTGGCTCGTTGATTGATTTGTGGCGTGCCAAAGGGACGTCAGTTGAGACGATTTACCTCGAGTTACTAACCGGCGCGGCGCGGTATTTGGGTGAATTGTGGGGCGATGACGATTGCAATTTTTGCGAAGTCGGTTTGGCAATCTGGCGCATCCAGCAGGTGATGTATGACTTGCGCCCGGCGTTTTTTGCCGAAGGTGCTGCCGTCACCCCTTCTGGTTACCGTCTGCTACTGGCTCCGATGGCTCTGGAACAACACACGCTCGGCTTGATGATGACAGCTGAGTTCTTCCGTCGTGATGGCTGGGATGTTTCCAGCGAACTACCGATTGATAACGCGGCGCTTTCGGAAGCGGTTAGTCGTGAACACATCGATTTGCTCGGATTGTCCGTGTCGAGCGAGGCGGCGCTAGAACATTTGCCAGAGGTATTGGCTGCAGTCAGAAAAGCCTCACGCAACCCGAATCTGGTGGTCATGGTCGGCGGATGGATGTTTGTTAACGATCCTAACAAGGCGACAACTGTCGGTGCGGATTTCTGTGTAGGAAGCGTGACAGATGCGTTGATTAGGGGTGAACGGTTTGTCACCAAGGCTTGTTATGGTGACCGGGTGACTTTGTAGCCAGTAGACGCATGTTAATTGAAGGGCTTTTGTGAAGTTTGTCGACAATATTAATGTTTACGGGGTTCGGTCTTGACCATCGGGCAGCAACCAACTGGTGCTGCACAAGCCGATCTTCTATTGGCCGCCGAGGGCGCGGGGGATGCGACCGCAAATGGTCAAGTAGGCATGGATGCCGCAGCGGCAGCAGTGCTAATCGCATCGGCTGCCGATATCACGCTTGTCATTGATGCAAAAGGCGTTATTCGTTCCATGGATTACGGGGCGGAATTCGAACGTGATGGGTTAAATCAGTTTGTTGGTCGGCAGTGGTCGGACTCGGTCACCCTGGAAACCCAACAAAAAGTTGCCGCCCTGTTGAGTGAGGCCGTTGAGTACACCGGAAAGAGCCCGTCGACAAAGTCCAAATGGCGACAAGTGAATCACCCGTCCTCCAAGGGGGTTGATATTCCGGTTCTGTATTCAACTGTCCGGTTCGGCGGGGACGGTAGCATCATCGCCTTTGGCCGCGACTTGCGCGCAACGTCGGCGCTCCAGCAGCGTCTTGTTGATGCCCAGCATTCGATGGAGCGGGATTACTGGCGATTGCGCAATGCCGAGACGCGTTACCGGCTGCTGTTTCAGATGTCGAGTGAAGCCGTGTTGGTAATTGATGCTGGTACGCAGAAAATCATCGAGGCCAATCCTTCGGTTTCCAAGATGCTCGGCGATGTATCGATGCCAATCGTCGGCCAACGCTTTCCCTCGGGATTTGATCAACGCAGCGTTGACATGATCGAGTCACTATTCGCACGGGTTCGTGCCAACGGTAGGGCTGAAGAGATCAGTGTCTGGCTGTCCGGCAGAGGCGGCGAAACCACAAATGCAAACGCGCTTGGTACGAGTGGCGCAAGTGAATACTTCATTTCGACATCGCTCTTCCGGCACGAACAGCAATCGCTTTTGCTGGTCCGCGTTTCGCAGACACCGGCTGATCCACGAGTGGACGGTGAAGCCAAGAGTGTGTTGGACGCAGTGGCCCGAGCCGCTGACGGGTTTGTAATAGCAACCGTGACTGGCATCATTGTCTGGGCGAATCAAGCATTTGCCGAGCTCGCACATACGTCGGGGCACGACAAATTACGTGGTGAGGCACTCGACCGCTGGTTGGGGCGCAACGAAGTCGACTTCAATGTGTTGATGGCGAATCTCAAACAACGCGGTCTGGTAAGGCTGTTTGCCACCGGCGTGCGAGGTGATGATGGTTTGATTGCCGAGGTCGAGGTTTCGGCCGTTGCACTACCGTCGAGCAATCCGCCGGCGATGGCGTTCACGGTGCGCAATATAGGCGGACGCCTGACCCATAGAAATGGCATGCTTCCCTCTGATCAGCAAGCTGACAGTTTCTACCCAGGTGCGACCAGTGGAGCGGTGGCCTCGACATCAGTCGGCCCAACAGCGCGTTCCGTCGAGCAACTTACCGCGTTGGTCGGCCGTGTGTCGCTGAAAGAACTGGTGGGTGAAACGACGGACCTGATTGAGAAACTTTGTATCGAGGCGGCGCTTGGGCTGACTGAAGATAACCGTGCAGCAGCCGCTGAAATGTTGGGATTGAGCCGGCAGAGTTTGTACGTCAAGATGCGCCGGCATGGACTGGGCGATCTTCCGCCAGACGATCAGGAACCCACACCTCTCTAGGCGCTGCTTCTGATCAATTTACTGACGATACGGTGAATGCGTTTATCTAGATGGCACACTCGATTGACACCTACAAATCGATGACAACAGTTGCACAACCACTACCGTTGGCACGTCCGTCTATTGCAACGGTCGCCGAGCTACTCAAACCTATCACGTGGTTTCCGCCGATGTGGGCGTTTGGCTGCGGTGTGGTGTCATCCGGTGTTGCTGTCGATGGGCGTTGGCTCTACATCATTCTGGGTGTAATTCTGGCCGGTCCGCTCGTTTGTGCAATGAGTCAGGCGATCAATGATTGGTACGATCGTCACGTGGATGCAATCAACGAACCAAACCGACCTATCCCGTCAGGACGGATGCCGGGTAAGTGGGGGCTCTACATCGCCATTCTATGGACCGTTCTTTCCCTGATTGTCGCCAGTTTCTTGGGCGCATGGGGCCTCTCTGCGGCGGTGGTCGGCCTCGTGCTCGCTTGGGCATACAGTGCGCCGCCGTTTCGCTTGAAGCTGAATGGCTGGTGGGGAAACGCCGCGTGCGGTCTCTCCTACGAGGGCTTGGCTTGGATTACAGGTACTGCGGTAATGCTCAGCGGTGGCATGCCCGATACACGAACCTTGGCGCTGGCGCTGCTTTACAGCATTGGCGCACACGGCATCATGACGCTAAACGACTTTAAATCAATTGAAGGCGATCGCCAGATGGGGGTGGGATCGCTGCCGGTTCGCCTGGGTGCACAAGGTGCCGCGCGCGTGGCCTGCGGCGTCATGTTGCTCTCGCAATGTGTGGTGGTGGGATTGTTGTTTAACTGGCAGACACCAAATCATGCAATCGCGGTTGCGGCGCTGACTTTGGTGCAGGGGGCGCTGATGCTGCGCTTTCTGGCCGACCCGATAAAACGGGCGACTTGGTACAGCGCGCTGGGCATTAACTTCTACGTCATTGGCATGTTGGTATCAGCATTCGCGGTACGTGGCCTTAACCAAGCTGCTGGCGGCTGAGGGTCGAAACCGATATGAACTCTTTGACGAACAATTTTAGCTGGTTGAGTATTTTCCGATTGGGTTTGGTGCAGACCGCGCTGGGCGCAATCGTGGTGTTAACTACCTCGACCCTCAATCGCGTGATGGTGGTGGAACTTGCATTGCCAGCCATGTTGCCGGGCGCGCTGGTGACGCTTCACTACGCGATGCAGATGCTACGGCCACGGATGGGGTATGGTTCCGATCTCGGGCAACGCCGCACACCCTGGATTGTCGGCGGCATGGCGGTGTTGGCAATCGGGGGGACGATGGCCGCAGTGGCGACCGCGCTGATGGCCACCAACCTCGCCGCAGGCACCGCGCTTGCGGTTATGTCGTTTGTGATGATTGGCGGTGGCGTGAGTGCCTGCGGCACATCACTCCTTGTGTTACTTGCAAAACGAGTGCAACCGGATCGTCGTGCCGCTGCGGCAACATTGGTATGGATGATGATGATTGCGGGCTTTGCAATTACTGCGACAGTCGCCGGCAAATTGCTCGATCCGTTTTCTTCGGAGCGAATGATCTCTGTGACCGGCGGCGTGTCGGTGGTTGCATTTTTGGTCACCCTGATGGCCATCTGGCGTGTCGAAGGCAATGGCAAAGAAACGGCTGAATTGCCAGATACTGAGGCCGCGAAGCCTGCATTCCTCAATGCACTTAAGGAAGTCTGGTCAGAGCGAGACGCGCGTCATTTCACCATTTTTGTATTTGTGTCGATGATTGCCTATAGCGCACAAGACCTGATTCTCGAACCATTTGCCGGTGCGATTTTTGCCTTTACACCGGGCGAGTCAACCAAGTTGTCCGGTATCCAACATGGTGGTGTGTTCGCTGGCATGTTGCTGGTTGCGCTCATGACAACGCTATTTAAGGGACGCGCGGTGGCGTCGTTGAAGGTGTGGGTAGTGGGCGGTTGTGTCGCCTCCGCAATTGCACAGGCTGGTTTGGTGGTGGCTGGTGTTGCCGGCATGCCGTGGCCGCTGCGCGAAAACGTATTTCTGCTGGGGGTTGCAAATGGCGCGTTTTCGATCGCCGCCATCAGCGCGATGATGGCGATGGCGACGCAAGGGCGCGGCGCGCGCGAGGGCGTTCGCATGGGGATGTGGGGGGCCTCGCAGGCCATCGCTTTCGGTGCCGGTGGCTTCTTGGGTACTGTCCTCGCAGATCTCGGGAAGTTGTTGATGGGCGGTGCCGCCAGCCAAGGGAGTGCTTATGCGATGGTATTCGGACTTGAGGCGATTGCTTTCGTGGCTGCGGCTTGGTTAGCAATGAATATTCGTATTGATCGTACGACCGGTGCTGCAGTTACCACCGCGGTCAACGATCGCATGACTCATAAACCGCTGGAATTGACGCCTCGAATGGAAGGGAGCGACTGACATGCTGAACCTAGACGTGTACGACGTAGTGGTTGTAGGGGGCGGGCCTTCGGGTTCAACCGCAGCGAGCGACTTGGCTCGCAAGGGCAAACGCGTCATGCTGCTAGATAAAGCCGGCCGTATCAAGCCTTGTGGCGGTGCAATCCCGCCCGCTGCCATTGAAGAGTTTTCCATCCCAGATGAATTGCTGGTGGCAAAGGTCACATCGGCGCGTATGGTGTCACCAAAGGGCATTGCCGTCGATATGCCGATTACCGGTGGATTTGTCGGCATGGTCGATCGTGAACATTTTGATGAGTGGCTACGTGCGCGCGCAGAGTTGTTGGGTGCAACCCGCGTCACCGGCAGTTATGAGTCGATCACGCGTGATAGCGCCGGCTACGCAATTGTCCACTACAGTACAGGTACTGAATGTGGGGATGGGGTTGAGCATAAGCGATCAAACATGGTGCGCACCCGTCTGGTGATCGGTGCCGATGGGGCGTCGTCAAAGGTTGCACGTCAGGAAGTCGATGCCGCAGCCGATGTGAACTATGTCTATGCTTACCACGAGATTGTGCAGTCGCCTGCGGTGACGACCGGCTTCGATCCGGCGCGTTGTGATGTCTACTACCAAGGTGTTGTCTCGCCCGACTTTTATGGCTGGGTCTTTCCGCATGGCACCACGACGAGTGTCGGCATGGGGACGGCACATAAGGGTTTCTCGATTCGCAACGCCACCGCGGGGCTGCGTGAATCTGCTGGATTGAAGGACGCACGAACGGTGCGCCGCGAAGGTGCGCCGCTGCCGATGAAGCCGCTAAAGCGTTGGGACAACGGCCGTGATGTCGTGCTCGCCGGAGACGCCGCCGGGGTGGTTGCGCCAGCTTCTGGTGAAGGTATCTATTACGCGATGCTGGGCGGACGACTCGCCGCCGATGCCGCGCTAGAGTTTCTTGCCACCAGCAAGGCGAGCGCGTTGGCGACGGCGCGGAAACGTTTCATGAAAGCCCATGGTCGCGTGTTCTGGATTCTGGGCATCATGCAGACGTTCTGGTACAGCAGCGACAAGCGCCGTGAGCGCTTTGTGAGTATTTGCCGCGACAAGGATGTGCAAGACTTGACGTGGCAAGCTTACATGCACAAGAAACTGGTCAAAGCCAAGCCAATGGCGCACATCCGCATCTTCTTCAAGGACTTAGCCCATCTTTTTGGGCTGGCGCGCGTCTAGCGCGGCAACTTCGTGAGTACACTGCGAAGCCGAAGTTAGGCGGGGTCAAGTTGCTCAAACCACATGACGGTTGACGGCTGCTAGCATTTACTGGCAGTCTTCCAGCGGTTTTGTCATTTTTCTTCCACCCACGATTGCGGTTCAGATACCCATGCCAGCACGTCTTGTTGATCACGCGGATCGTTACACACTGGCTGCGGAAGTTCACGCGCGCCTCTCGGTGGAGATTCACGCACCTACCCGCGCGAGTTATGTCGCGGTATTGGTTGCACCGGAGGATCGCCAAGCCGAGCTGGAACACATCATGACCCTCTGCGAGCGGTTTGGTGTCACCCCGCCGCAGCCCGGCGCAACACATTTCAGCGCACAGCTCGATTCGTTGCGCATCAAGTGGGAGCGACATGGCGAATTCTCCGGGTACACATTTTTTGTTGCCGGACTTAGCGCACAGCCGTACAGCGAATCTGCGGTCACGTTTTTGCCGGACGACTGGCTGGAAGGCGTTCCCGGCCAGCGAATTGTTGCTGCCCATGCGAAGCTTGCACCACGCCAGCCGGTACCAACGGCAGGTGAACTCGAGACGTATTTTGTGGGCAACATTGCCGTTGGCGCGGAAGTTAGCGAAGGTGCGGGTATTGCCTTCACGGATTTTAAGATTCACAAAGACGGCTATTCACGTTTTCTGGTGATTGACGTTGGCCTGACAGCCGATCAGGCGGGGCGTGTGGTGCAGCGCTTGTTCGAAATTGAGGCCTATCGCATGCTTGCTTTGCTGAGCCTGCCGGTCGCGCGCCAACGTGGTGCCGAAGTAACAGCAATGGAGCGTCGCCTCACTCACGTGACGGATCGCATCGGCGCAGAAAAATCCACTGGAGCGGGCGATGACGAACACATGCTGGGCGAACTCACACGTCTGGCGGCAGAAGTCGAGCGCGCGTTAGCCGGTAGCCAGTATCGCTTTGGCGCCAGTCGGGCCTATTACGACCTGGTGCGTACCCGTATCGCCGAATTACGCGAGCGGCGTATTGCCGGGGTACAAACCATCGAAGAGTTCATGACGCGACGCCTCGCACCGGCAATGGCCACCTGTACCACGGTCTCGCAGCGGCTGCGCGATTTGTCCGACCGCGTTGCGCAGACCAGTGGGCTGCTGTCGACACGGGTTGACATCGCCCGCGAAAAACAGAATCAAGCGTTGTTGGCGTCGATGGACAAACGCGCCAAACTTCAGCTGCGTCTGCAACAAACGGTCGAGGGACTGTCCGTTGCCGCCATTACCTACTATGTTGTCGGCTTGGTTAACTGGTTGTTTAAGGCCATCTTGGCGGCGGGAATCAACGTGAATGTTGAGCTTGCGACCGGTCTATCCATCCCGGTGATCGTTCTGCTCGTTGCACTCGCGGTGAGGCGCGCGCGGCGGCGTGTCGTTGGCAGCGACGACGACCATACTCGATGACCATCGAACGGTTTTTTGTTAGCGGCCTCGCGGCCGATGTCATTTTGTTTGTGATGCTGATCGAGCTTGTCGCGCTGTCGGTGATCTACCAACGTACCGGGCGTGGCATGCCGCCGCTCGACTTGGTGTTCAGTCTTGGAGCAGGCGCTGGTTTGGTGCTGGCATTTCGCGGCGCGCTGGTTGGCGCTGGTCTCGGCTGGATCGGTGCGGCGCTGCTGCTGTCATTCGCGCTGCATATCGCGGACCAAGTGCGGCGCGCGGGACGGAAATCTAAAGTCTAAGCAGGGCGGGCATTTTCAGACGAAAATGTCCCAAAAATGCCGTGGATAAAGGAGTTTCAAGTCTGGAAACTTCTATTGATTCGGCAACTAAATATGAACAATTAAGAAATCCCCGCTCCTGCGAACAACCACAGGGGTTGCGCTGGGCGGGAGCCTAATATCGGAATCCGCCGTGTTAAAAAAATTAGGTTCCCGCCTTCGCGGGAACGGGGGTGGCTGAAATGGTTTGCCATATTTAATTGCCGGATCAATATCGATTCGGCAATTAAACATGCTGAATAACTCGCAAGTACCACATGTCCCCGCGCACAACCACAAGGGTTGCGCCGGGCGGGGCCCAATTTCATGGCGCGCGCTTTGACCCAACAACCGGCTAGACCATCAGTGGTCCGCCCGGCACCTGCACGCATGCGCTGATGCTGCCCACAGAAGTTGAGGACGACACGCTCGCTTACGTTTACGGCGAATGACGTGCGCGCCTATCACCTCATCAGCCACGATCTTTGCCCATACGTGCAGCGGGCAGTAATCACACTTTGTGAGAAGGGCGTTGCCTTTGAGCGCACCTATGTGGACCTCGCTAACAAACCAGATTGGTTCCTTGCCATTTCGCCGTTAGGTAAAACACCGGTGCTCAAGATCGGTGATGACGTCTTGTTTGAATCAGCAGTGATATGCGACTACCTTGATGAGGTCGAACCGCCGCGCTTGCACCCGGCCGACCCGCTTGCGCGCGCGCAACATCGGGCATGGATTGAGTTCGCCTCCGCGACACTCAATAACATCGGCACCTTCTACAACGCGGCTGACGAGGCCGCGCTGGAGCGGCAACGCATTGCGTTAGCAAACAAATTCGAAACGCTGGAGGTACAACTCACCAAACACAAAGGGCCTTACTTCGCGGGCGCGGGCTTCAGCTTGGTTGACGCCGCGTTCGCGCCCGTGTTCCGGTACTTTGAAGTGTTCGATGCAATTCGCGACTTTGGCTGCTTCGCCAATGCGCCACGTGTATCCGCTTGGCGCGCAGCGCTCGC
Organism: Usitatibacteraceae bacterium; assembly: GCA_044346745.1. Classification (GTDB taxonomy): domain Bacteria; phylum Pseudomonadota; class Gammaproteobacteria; order Burkholderiales; family Usitatibacteraceae; genus UKL13-2. The sequence goes on from JBIIYQ010000074.1 coordinate 12,245, forward strand.
GCAACGCCCTTCTGTTAAAGAAGCGGCCTTGCCGGACTATCCGGAAAGATTGCGTGTGTTTCTGTGGAAACGGAACTCGGTGTTGTCGCGGTTGATGAGCGGAGCTGAGGACAGCTTCGCCTGAGGCGTTCAAGCGGGCGTGGTTCGGTTATTTTGTGCGGAGGCGAGCGGCGACCTTTGCCAGAAAAATCGAGCACGGCCCCTTTTATTGCTTTTATTGTTAGGCCGCAATGCGCTTGTGCATGAGCGTTGCGCTTGCCGGGCAGATTGATGAGAACTCAGCGGTAGCGCGGATAGCAGGCGGCGCGGTGTCTCGACTAGTTGCTACATAGCCCACGGATTCGAACAGGGGCCGGGCGGTGCTTGTGAGGAGATAGAGTTCCTGAATGCCCTGAGTTACCGCGTGCAGCTCTGCCTCTTGAATGAGGCGCTTGCCGCAGCCCGAACCTCGCGCCGCCTCTGCTACGGCGAGTGAGCGCAATAAGCCAACGGAGCCAAGTACTTCCACACAGACCACGCCGGCAGGATTGCTCTCGTCTCCGCAGCCGAAAAAGTGCTGAAAGTGCTCTTCGGTGAGATCTTGTGTCGGCAGAGAGCAAGAAGCCAAAAGCGCCTTGGTAGCTTCTTGCGGCGGAGCGGGAAAGATGTGCATGGCGTTCTTTACCTGTGGCTGAGAACAATCGGGGAAGACCACGAGTATCTCATCCTTGAAAAATAATCGTGGTCTGTCCCCAATGCTGTTCACTTAGTGAAATTAGGTGTAATCTCTCTCAGTCGATTTTGCGCAGAGAGGATCAGCCATGGCAGGCAAAGCAGCGACCTTACCGATTGGCATCAGGCTTGCCGACTATTTGAGCACTGGACTTTTGGCAAGGATTTGCCCGCCGGATTTAGTTGCTTGCGCGTTGGCAGAGAACGGGCGACAAAGTACGAGGCAACGCGACTTTCCCGCGCATGCCGTCGCCTACTACGTGATGGCACTCTCGCTCTACCGAGGCGTGAACTGCCAAGAAGTCTTGCGTGTCGTGACCGAAGGTATGCAGATGCTGGGAGATCATGCGATCAGACGTGATGTCGGCAAATCTGGCATTAGCGCCGCGCGCACGCGGCTTGGCTGGGAAGTCATGTGCAATCTTGCCGAACAAGTCTTGAAGCCGCTGGCCGATCAGCGCACGAAAGACGCCTTCTTCAATGAACTCAGATTGGTGAGCTTGGATGGAAGCACGCTTGAGGTCGCCGATGAGCCGACCAATGTCGAGGCATTCGGCTATCCCGGTACACAGCAGGGGCGAACTGGCTATCCGCAACTACGATTTACCGCCCTTCTAGAGAACGGCACGCACCTATTGTTTGGCGTCGCCTTGGGCGGCTACAAGGACTCGGAAATGTCTCTTGCTCACCAAAGCGTCGGCCATCTAGCGCCGGGCATGTTGTGCCTCGCCGACCGCGGGCTCTCAGGGTTCCCGCTCTGGCAGGCCGCACAAGCCACGGGGGCGGAGCTGCTCTGGCGCATTCCGAAGAATCGCAAGCTGCCGGTGATAAAACGATTGCCCGATGGCTCTTACCTCTCGATGATCGAGCCGGCACCGGCCACGCAAAGAAATATGACGGGCAGCACCAAGCCGATTACTGTGCGCGTGATTGACTATCAATTGCCGGGCATGCCGGATGCTGAGCCGATATACCGTCTCATCACCACGTTGCTTGACCATGAGAAGGCCGATGCGGTTGCCCTAGCGGCGCTTTACCAAGCACGTTGGACCATAGAGACCACGCTGGCTGAATTAAAGACGACGCTCAAGGGCGCTGACATTGTGTTGCGTAGCAAAACGCCAGACCTCGTTAAGCAGGAGTTCTATGGGCTATTGCTTGCGCACTATGCGATTCGTAAGTTGATGTGGGAAGCCGCGCTGACGCGCGACGAACCGCCGGAGCGACTAAGCTTCAAGCAAGCGGTCAACACGGTGCGCCGAAAACTACCCGTCTACGGCGCCATTCCCCCCAGCGCAGTTTGAACAGTGGTGGGCGGATGTGGTTGACGAGATAGGGCGAGCGACTCACACCAGCCCCAAAGGACGATCCAACC
>JBIIYQ010000197.1:0-4507 GCA_044346745.1 Usitatibacteraceae bacterium
CGTCAACGAAGTTAACTTCAACTTCCGCACTGTCGCTGGTGAAGATGTCTCCACTGGCTACCGTGATGTTGGCGAGCTTGCCGACTTCAAGGGTACCGATGGTGGTTGCGCCAACCATTGATGCCGGCACCGTCGTCAGCGCGGCGAGTGCAGCATCCGCTGGCAGTCCGCGTTTCACCGCTAACCGCAATTGCGGTAGGAACTCTTTTGTATCACGTAAACCGCGTGCCGTGACTGCAAAGGGGACACCGGTGCGATGCAGGTAGGCTAGGTTCGACGGGGCTTGTTCCCAGTGCTGCAATCCATCTAATGGCACATCAATTGCGGTGTCAGGGTTGTCAATTTCCGGCGGCGCGGGGAAGTTGAGCGGAACTACCATCGGCATATTTAGCGTCTTTAGTTGGGCGGCGCGGCGGTATTCATAACCGTTTCCAACTAATGCGGCACGGAGATTGAACTCGTCACGAATCTTGGCGACGCGTTGGTAGTCTTGCTCGTTATCGGCCTGGTAAAACAATGTTTGTTTGCCGCGCACCACAGCGTCGAGCGCTTCAAGCGCCGCATTCGTTTCTGAGCGCTCACCAAGTTTGGCGCTGCTGCCATACCAACGGGCGTCGTAGAGTGATTGGCGGGCCAATGCAATGGCCCCCATCATCGAATTGGGATAACTCGCATCGGCGCGAAACGCGCGTTCGTAATCAAAACTAGCGTGCTGTGCCACGCGCGCTTGTAATACCTGCGATTTGGCATCCACACCATCGAGCAGTTGCACCAGCGCACTCTGCCCACGAAACACGCCAACGGCGGGCGCGGCCAACACCGTCGTGAAGCCTTGTTCACGCGCCGCCTTCATATCGTCTGCCTTCATGTCGAGCATCGCCGCAACGTCAAGATCGGCGCGAACCGAACGGCTTTGCGCACTGATGGCACTGCGGGCGGGGGTGGTAGCGGCGGCAGGTGCAGCTGGTGTGGCACCCGCTGGACGCATCCACGGCGGCAGCGTTGGCTGCGCAGGTCGCATGCTGGCGGGAACACCGACTAAGCTGGCAACGTCGATAAAGCCCGCATAGATACTCCGGCCATCGAGTTTCCACACGCGCGCACCTGTCGGCACAACAACATCAGCGCCGACGGCGGTAATACGTCCGTCGCGCATCACCAGCGTACCGTTCTCAATTACCTTGCCTGGCGCAACGACGATGCGCGCACCGGTAATGGCATGCCAGCGTGGCGTGTTGTCGCGCAGCCCGTCCTGTCGGTTACTGCTCACCTGCGCGTTGGCCGGAGTGACCGGCAGCGCAAGGCCAAAGATCACCCCGGCCAACGTGCTGCCAGCCATTCCAAGCAGAGTACCGCCGATTCGTTGAAGGCGCGGGGTTGAAAGTGGCGTGACGAATTGACGCACCCGCCGTGACGTTTGACCGAACAAAATCTGCATTTGCCTCTCCTGTAACTTGGTCAGTGTTTTTATGGTCTTCTTACTGACGGCTTTTTTGGAAAATCACTGTATCACGCACCAACCGACCAGTGGCGGAAGGTGACCAACTTCTTGAGAAAGCTCAAGAAAGCCGCTGCTTCGTGACCTCTACCGCACAGAAGCGGTGGCGAGCTCGATTGCTGAGAGGCGCAGAAAGCGCTGCATCTTTTCGCATTCAGCAGCCAGCGCCGGCTTGAACGCGCGATCCTTCGGCGCGTGGCCAGCGACATAACCGAACTCACAGAGCAGCGTATTGCCTTTCGCGGTTAGGTTGCCCCAGCCGATGACGTTACCTCGCCACAACATAGGCAGCGCGTAGTAGCCGAATTTTCGTTTCGCCGCGGGTGTGTACGCTTCGAAGCGATAAGCCCAGCCCCACAACATTTCAAATCTCGCGCGATCCCAGACGATGGGGTCGAATGGTGCGAGTAGTCGAAGTTCATCGTCCAAGAGTTGATGCGTCGCACCGATTTTTGTATCGGCGGGCCAGTACCAGGTCACGCCGTCGACGGTGGTTTGCGCCAGACGTTGTTTGGCGCGTTTGATGGCGGCGGGCAACTTTGCGTGCCACTGCGGCACGCCCCATCGCATCCTCCCCAACAAGGTGCCGACGCTCTTTGCAGGAATCGGCGCGTACTTGTTGAGCAACACGTCCAGCAGTTCATCGATTGCGTGATCGATTTCAGCAGCGCTGCGCTTCGGGCGGGCCACCGTTGGAAGTCCATACAAGCGAATCCCCTTATCGCGTCCGACGATACGCAGCATGCCGCGGTAGTGCATACCATCGAGTAATTGGGTGGTCACACTCGAGGTGCCGCCCCACGCGTTGGTCATGCTGCCGTGTGCAAAATGCGCATCGACTTCGCGTGGATGCACCACACCGCAATCGCCGACAAAAGCCAGCACGGATGCACTATGTTTTTTCACCAGCGCGGCCTGACCGCCGAGATAGATACGTGGATGCATCAGGTGATGGATGTCACGCGGCACAAAACCGTGATTGATAAAAAAGTCTTCCTCGACATCGAGCTTGGCGTACTTGGCCTCTAGGTCGCCGGCGCGATAGTTTTTCACCCGATGCCGGAGTGTCAGGTCTTGTGCGCGGGCGGGCGCGCGAATGGGGTCGGCCTGTACAAAACCCAGCTTGGTAATGGCCCGCGAGAGTGTTGTCGGTGTGAACAGCGATTGTGTCGCGGCCATTCGCCGGATCGCGCCTAAATCGACAACGATGCGGCTACTCGCGGCCATACATCGTTTTAATCGCCGCTTGGTTTTTCATCACGCCTTCGTTGAAGAAGTAAACCTCGCCGCCGACCCCGGCGCGTTTATTTGCCGCGACCTGCGCGCTGATCAGCTCAATTGATGCCGCATAACCATCGGACAAGCGGAACAACAGTCCCGGATGCACCTTGTGATGCAGCGCCTTCGGTACTTGTGCATCAACGATCTTGCCGAGTTCGGCCTCATAACTTTTGAGATCCTTGCGGTAGATTTGTGGAAACACTCTATCGACCCAGCCGGCCTTGAGCCACGCGGGCCAATCCATTAGCCAGTCGTCACGACTCCATGGAAACACCGGTGGCGCGAGTGTGACTTCCATACCTGGCTTGCGGCGTTTGGTCTCGCGGTAAACGCGCTGCTGAAACTCCCCCAGGCGGTCGGCCCGCCACTGCACCCAGCCCGCGTCTTTGTGGTTTGTCGGCGGCGCAACACCGCCGTGCGCCGATGCATATGCCGCTTTCACGTTATCGTTGTAACCACCCTCGCCGGGAAACGCGGGTAGGCGATCGTCGCCCTGAATGCCGGTGATGTCGTAGCCGGTGACCACTTCCATCATCAGCGCGAGCATGAAGTCCTGCACTTCTGGGTCAAACGCATTCAGCCAACGAAACCCGTTTCGAATCAGTGGTGAGCCGTCAGACTTTTGTGCCACCCAGTGCGGCTTGCGCTGCACGATCTCGCGCCCCGGACCATTGTTAACGTCGGTCGCAAAGCCGAACTCAAACCAAGCGTAGATACGCATGTTGTAGGGCTTGGCCGCAGCGATGACTTCCGCGAGGGGATCACGACCCGCCATACGTTCGTCGACTTCAATGCCGATCAACTCTTTAAGCGTGCGACTCTTGTAAAACGTGCGGCCTTGATTCCAAACCACCACACACAAGGTGTTGATTCCGGCGTCGTGCAGCGCCGCGACGTGACGCTTCATGTCATCCGGCGAACGCCAAAAGTCGGTGTGGGCGGGTTGTGGGATCCACACGCCGCGTAATGGTGCTACAGACGCGGTCGGTGTTGTTTGGGCGGTGGCGGTCGTGGCGGTCGTGGCGGTCGTGGCGGTCGTGGCGATGGCCAGCGCCAGCAGGATCATTGAAATCGTGGAGGACCAGGCTTTCATGCGAAATATGCCAACTTCGATGGGCGCGGTAGTTTCTTCACCGCCGCCTCGGCGCGCGACGCATCTGCACGATTGGCATACTCGCGAATCGCCAACACCCGAAGCGGTGGATGTGAGCGTGTATAACGGGCGCCGACACCAGCTAGATGTTCGTTGAAGCGTCGCTCAAGGTCGGTAGTAATGCCGGTGTACAACGTCGTCTCGCTGTCGCGAGCCTGGCATTCCAAAAGATACAAAACCCAGCAAGGACGGGCTTTTTCAGCCATTTTTGCTTGGAAACGCCCGCCGATAGGCGACCTTTGCCGACTGCAAATTGCTACTCGCTCGCGGCTTGGTGGTAACCAACAACCCGCTCCACCTCATTTTTTGAACCAAGAATCACCGCAACGCGCTGATGCAACGCTGTTGGTGCGATATCGAGAATGCGCTCGCGGCCGGTGCTCGCCGCGCCACCGGCTTGTTCGATGATCATGGCCATCGGATTCGCTTCGTACATGAGTCGGAGTCGGCCGGGCTTCGAAGGATCCTTATTGTCGCGCGGATACATAAAGATGCCGCCGCGCGTGAGGATGCGAAACACATCCGCCACCATCGACGCCACCCAGCGCATGTTGTAGTCGCGGCCGAGCGGCCCG
>JBIIYQ010000198.1:0-4433 GCA_044346745.1 Usitatibacteraceae bacterium
GTTGAGGCCGTGCAGCGTGCGGCTTTGGTGCTACTCGCCGGTTCACAACCCGACTTCATCACCCTTAGCGTGACCGGCTTGGTCACGCCCACGAGCGCAATGTTACCGTCGATGGCAATCAGTTTGTTCCCGTCATAGCGAAAGCGGGTCGACTTGAATTCGACGGTCGGAAAGCGATCAACATCGAAAAACTCTGGGCCGCGCAACATCTGACGTTTTGACTCGCTATCGAAGCTCGTCGGAGTCAATGTGGTGGCATCAATGATGACGTGAATCGAGGGCTCACGTTCTGCAACGGGTTTCGACGGCTCGTAACTAAGGACGCCGGTCATCCGGGTAAACACACCACGCACGGGAATAAAGCCGAGATACTTGGTGAGGTAGGTGGTCTTGGTGGCAACGGGATCGATCTCGTACCGTGCCGCATGCGCAGGGCCTCCGCCTACTAGCGACGTCGTGGCTGATGCGGCCAACATTGCAGTGAGCGTCAACCCCCGCCTAACGGCGGCCGACTTAGTCGAGCGCGTCGTCATGGTACTTTTGACCGGCGATAAATTTATCGATCACGCGGCGATCTTTCTTTGTGGGTCGGCCGGGGAACACCGGCGGCGGCAAATCTTTGAGCTCTTTTCTAAGCGATTCCCGTGCCAAGAGACTCTCCTCAGTCTCGCGATAAAAGGTCTCGGCGATTTTTGCCGACACCCGTTTTTCCGCGACACTCATGACAACGATACGCCACTCATATGGCGGTTTCCTGACAAGCAACTCATCACCTACTTTGATCGTTTTGGCGGGTTTCACGCGCTCATCGTTGACACACACACGCCCTGCATTAATCGCGTCGATGGCGACTTGACGCGTCTTGAAGAATCGAGACGCAATCAACCATTTATCTATACGAACACTAACCAGCATAGGGCGATGACCCGTCAAATTTCTTGGCTTTTAGCGACCCCGCCATCATCTCGCCATCATCTAACCGTATTGGCCAGCTTCACCGTGGCGATATTCAGCGGCAGCCCCGTGCCGGTGTCGTACTCGACTCCCGCCATGACACCGAGTGATGCGATTTGTTTGGCCGACTTTGTGCTGTTGTAAACGGTGTACATCGCGCCCAGTGCAAAGTCGCGGCCGGAGCCAATCGCCCAAAAACGATCAAACTCAAACACCTCGCGCATCGAATAAACGCCGAAGATTCCCGTCGCGTTCACCACCAAAGCGGTCAGCTGCGAGGACTCATAAGGGTCGTCATCCTCCTCCTTTGTGTTCAGGTATGCCTCTTCCTTCAGGATCGGATGAATCTTGCGAAAGCTCTCGTAGATTTCGTGCCGGCCGTTAAAACTAAAGTCTTTGGCTTTCTCGTGATTCTTCAGGATGCTCTCAAGCACCATCTGGTGGGCGGCAGAACCGGCAATACCAAAAAAGGTACCCTTGTGCCGCAAGATTTTTTCCGGCGCCGCGTCGTGTTTGCTGCCCAAGCGGGTTGCACCGAAAGTGGTCAGCGTGTCGCCAGCAATGACAGCCTGTCCGCCTTTTTTGACTACAACAATCGTGGTCATGAGAGTTCCATATTGAGGGACGATGAGCGCACCATTCTAGCCCCTACCTCCAACCCATTTTGGGGCTGTAGGCTAGCCACGCGGAAACCCCTAGCTTGGCAGAGGAAAATCGGGCGAAAAACGTGAATTTTCATTGACTTAGGTGCGGCATACGGGCACACTTTTCGTTTTGTCGCGCGCCGTTTCCAAGGCGGCCTGCAGAACAACAATCACACCTAACTTTTTGCGGACTAAGTTATGCATTCACTCGCTATCTCGACCACCTCATCCCGCCTGAAATCCATTATCGCGGCTCTCGTCCTCAGCACTACCTTCGGTGCCTCAATCACCAGTTTTTCGGCCGACGCTAAGACTTTCCGTTGGGCCTCACAAGGTGATGTGCTCACGATGGATCCACATGCACAAAACGAAGGCCTCAATAATTCAATCGCCGATCACATATACGAGCCACTGGTATCGAGAAACCGCCAGATGGCGTTAGAACCCTGCCTCGCTGTTTCCTGGCAAATCGTCAACCCCACCATCACCCGTTTCAAGCTACGTGAGAAAGTCACCTTTCACGACGGCACACCTTTGACCGCAGACGATGTGGTGTTTTCCATCGGCCGCGCCATGGAAAAAACGTCCAACTTCATTTCGCTGACCCAGGGCATCAAAGAGGCCCGTAAAGTCGACAACTTCACCGTTGACATCATCACATCGGGGCCAAATCCGACACTGCTGGATCAACTAACACAGCTACGTGTCATGAGTCGCGCTTGGGCTACCAAGTACAACGTACAGCGCCCGCAAGACTTTAAAAACAACGAAGAGACCTTCGCTGCGCGCAACGCCAACGGTACCGGGCCTTTTGTGCTGCGTGTACGTGAGCCGGACGTCAAGACGGTGATGGTGGTTAACTCCAACTGGTGGGGTAAACGCGAATCCAACGTGACGGAGATGGTCTACCGACCGATTAAACAAGACGCCACCCGGGTATCCGCGTTGATCACTGGGGAGATTGATCTTGTGCTTGATCCGCCGCTGCAAGACCTGGGCAACCTGAGGAGCAACTCGGCGCTGAAAATTCTCGAAGGCAACGAAGTACGCACCGTCTTCCTGTCCATGGATCAGGGGCGCAACGAGCTGCTCTACTCAAACGTCAAAGGCAAGAACCCATTCAAAGACGTACGTGTTCGTCAAGCGATGCTGCAGACCATCGATGTCAACGCGCTGCAAAAGACAGTGATGCGCGGTTTGTCCCTTCCGACCATGTCGATGATCGCACCACAGGTCCGTGGTTATTCGAAAGATGTTGAAAAGCGTCCTCCGGTGGACATCGCTAAAGCCAAAAAACTCATGACCGAGGCGGGATATCCCAACGGCTTTGATGTCACATTGGACTGTCCAAACAACCGCTATATCAATGACGAACGCATTTGTACGGCAGTGGCCGGCATGCTGTCCAAGATCGATATCAAGATCAAGCTGAACTCGATGCCGCGTGCTACCTACTTCCCGAAGATCCAGAATAGCGATACCAGCTTTTATCTCTACGGCTGGGGCGTGCCGACGTTTGACTCCTTGTACACGTTGCAGTCAATCATCCACACCAAGAATACGACTGGTGACGGTGAACAAAACTATGCCGGGTATTCAAATACAAAAGTCGATGCCGCCATCGTTGCGCTAAAGACCGAGCTTGACGTGGCCAAACGCACCGCCCTGACGCGTGAGGCACTGATGTTGCATCAAGCCGATGTCGGCCATATTCCGTTGCACCACCAAGTCATTCCTTGGGCAACACGCAAGAACATTACCGCCGTCCACCACCCGAACAACCAGATGTGGACCAAGTGGGTGAACGTTAACTAGCTGGCCCGAACCGTTCACTGCCTGAAGCCCTATAATTTCCGCCGCCCGCTGGAACTCCAGCGGGCGATGTTTTACTAAACGTCAAAATCTTGCTGCCGCGCTGTAAGCACAATGCGGGCGCAGGTTGGAACTTGTTTGAGCCAATGAATCGACCTCTCATTTTTGTTGCCGCCGTCTTGCTTTCCGCTTGCGTGTTGTCCTCACCGACCGCGCGGGCGAAATCAATTGTCTACGGCACACAAGACGAGCCGCAAACACTTGACCCACACGCGGCCAACCTCGCCGTGACAAATCGATTGCTGTCGAATGTCTATGAAGGTTTGGTTGGGCGCGACAAGGATTTCAAACTAGCCCCGTGGTTGGCGACCAGCTGGACACAGCCAGATGCAAACACGTGGCGCTTTAAGTTGCGCCCGAACGTCAAGTTTCACGATGGCAGCGCGTTCACGGCGGACGACGTGGTGTTTTCTGTTCAACGGGCGCTACATCCGTTATCCCAGCTAAAGATTTCGGTGCAAGGCGTCGAGTCTGCGCGCAAGGTTGATGATCTCACCGTCGATTTTGTAATGCGCGAACCCAATCCGGTGCTACCCAATCACTTGACCCAACTGCGCATCATGAGCCGTGCATGGGCGGTCAAAAACAAGGCTGAAACGCCGCAAAATTACAGAGACGCAGAAGACACTTTTGCATCACGTAACGCCAACGGCACCGGACCGTTTATGGTGAAAGACCGTCAACCGGATGTGCGTACCGTGCTGGTGGCCCACCCCGACTGGTGGAACAAGGCAAGCCCCGAGCGTGGCAACGTCACCGAGGTGACACTACGGCCAATCAAGTCGAGCCCAACACGTATCGCGGCCTTGATCTCTAACGAAATTCAGTTCGTTAACGATCCGCAGCCACAGGACGTTCCGCGCATGCGCTCCAGTCCGGGGGTCAAGGTCACCGAGGGACAGGAAGCACGTGTGCAGTTTTTAGCCTTTGACCAACATCGCGATGAACTGCTTTATTCTAATG
>JBIIYQ010000199.1:0-4425 GCA_044346745.1 Usitatibacteraceae bacterium
GCAAAGCCGCACTAGATCCTTTGACGGCTTTTGTCCGCGGTGTGCTGTGCAATCTGCTCGTGTGCGTGGCGGTGTGGATGGCCATGGGTGGGCGCACGGTGATTGATCGGTTCGTCGCCATCGTGCTACCGATTTCCGCGTTTGTTGCGGCTGGGTTCGAACACTCGATCGCGAACATGTATTTCTTCCCCCTCGCACTGATGATCATGGCGAATGGTGGCTATCTGTACGCCCCAGCAGATGGCATCACCTTTGGGGCGATGTTCTCCAACCTCGGCGCTGTTATCGCGGGCAACTTGGTCGGTGGCAGTGTGCTCGTCGCGCTGGTGTATTGGCTAATTTATCGGCGCGGCGCGTCCGATTCGACACCGACTGAATAGCGAGACGCCAAGACTGCATGCGGAGGTTCGAATCAAAGAATCAACGGGCTCCTAGGTTCGATTTGTTCGCAAACCCGTGGATTGTCGGCGACTACCAACACTTTTTGCCTGAAACTGCCCGCCAGACGGATTGTTTCATCCCCGGGAACTTCAAAAAACCTCGAAATTGCCGTCATTCCAGCGCAGTTACCAGAATAAGCTGGGACGACGGAGTGATTAGAAGTACCCTCCTCATCCGATCAAGAGTAGTGGCAAATGCATGGGTATCCCTATCATCTGCGACATCACTTGTCACTTGGTCAGCGAGTATCCTGAGTCAGGGACATCCCAACTAATGGCCTTGCACAGCGAACATAGTTGAGGGTTACTTGCAGGTCGCCCTGGGGACCGAAATAGACCGGCGTTCTACCACTTTCTTCCTTAAACTTGGGGTCTGCTCTAGCTGCACCAGAACCGTGCGCATCGACGAGAACGTCAAATGGTTTGGCTAATGCGGTGCCAAAAACTATGTACATCGCCATGTTACCTGGACGTGGGCCGTCAAGCAGAGTTGTCCCAGTCCAGTAGTAAGGAATATCGACTTTCGAATCGGGACCAGATATGCGCGAAAAATCAAATAGCGTCGATGCAGCGGCCCGCCCGTTCACCTGAAAAGACATGGTGTAATCAACAATCGTTTGTAACTCCTTGGCGCTAGGCAGCCTCCAGTCATGAAATCCGCCAGTAGTCTGCTTTCTACAGTAGGCGAGCGCGTTTTTCCAGTTTAGTCCTTGTCGGCTATCGATCTTTTGCCACATCAGACCAGTTGCAAAATCCGAGATCGTGCTGTCGCCGTTAGCCTTCAGCGTATTCTTGCCATAATCTGGGTTACCTCGGACAAAGCGAAAGTACATGCGGCTCAGGGAGCCGGTGCGCGGGTCCCTTAGTGGATAGCTCTTAATGCGACCGTCCACAAAATTCACGCCAAATTGTGATTGATCGCGCCCCATTGTAAGTCCATTGAAGGGCGTAGAGCTCCATACTTGGGCATCGACTTCCCTTTCCCCGCGGCCAACATCCCCAATTGGCTGTTCGAAGACACGTGGATCTACAAAAAGCTTAATGGATTTGTCTCCAAATACTTGGCCGGAATACAGAATCAAAGAATACAGTTCCTTCACCGAGGGAATACGCCAATCGGATGGGCCTTTCTTGTTTAGTTCTCGTAAGGCGTCTTGTGCCTCGGCGAACGTCATTTTGGCTCCTAACGTCTTCATCCAGACGAGACCTGTGACCAAGTCCGTGACCGTTCCATCTTTATTGTCCCGGTATTTTGGAGGAATCAGATTATTGGTAGCGTCTTGGCCAAAAAACTCGCTGCCTCTTCTCGGAAGTGGAATTTCCCCCTGCTCGTCGTAGGCCAAGAGTTGGCCGGTACCCGGGACGGCGTAAGGTAGCTTTGATTGTCCAAGTTTTCCCGCCAGCGCAGCCGACAGCATAAGACCGGTGGTTACGAAAAACAACGTTTTTGCAAATGAGGAATAGACCACAATTATCTTTCCTGCCAAGCATTAAATACCGTCACGCTAGCGGTCAAATTCGGCGCTGTTTCGCTTGTCTCTAAACCGCAGATTCGCCGGTATCCCAACTCATTTTGCCGGAATCGGCTCGTCAACGGGCAACTTTAGGTTCTCTAGATGATTTGTGCAAACATCAATCAAAGCGTCATCCGTGACCGGTCCGCAAGCCGTTCACCCATTACTGGCGATTGTTGCCGAATCGACCGATCCCGTCGTATTCACAATAACGCGCACGACAACTTCAACTGGGTCGAGGCGTTTGATTAGCAACGCGGGCGGATAAGTTGGCACTGCATTTTTTTCCCATGGTTCAGGGCTGATGAAAGTCACACCTTTGGTGGCTTTGTACCGCGCGCGTTCAGGGGCTTCAATGACTTCGGCTTTAACCTCTCCATTTGACGCGTATGAAGTGATTTGACTGCCGGGGTTGGGCTTGTCGAGCGCGCGTTTGGTAGCGCAGCCGCCCAAGACACATGTAGCGAGCAATGCTGATGCGGCGAGCATCATGTTGCGAGACAGGCGATTGTTCACAAGTCCTCTCCGTTGCGGCAGCAATTCGGCAGCAAACAAATTGCGCAGAGTTCATTAGAGCCGCTTTTGTCCGAATTATCCTGAACTCGTTACCGCTCCACAAGATTACCCGCCGCACGCTTGGACGCGATACCTCGGATATCCGTCAAGAACACCCTCGAGGCAAAGTCTATTGTTGGCGGCACTTTTCAGGCATTTGTGCTCCAATTGGCCCGCCAATCGGCGAGTTTGGCGGAGTTGTCCCGAGCCACTTGGTCTACTGAGAGCCGCTCTTCGTAACCGCTCGCCACACCAGCACTATGCGAGGGTATACAACCAAATGTAGCAAGGCGGAGACCGCCGCCAAAATTGACGCAATGATGGTTGGCAATAGCGCACCAAAAACAAACGTCATCGCCAGCACAAATCCCAACACTCACTCGGCACGGTAGATTGGCAACAGTACTGCCAGCAACACGATCGAGAGCAGCACATAAAACGCCAAGTCTTCTTGGCGAAGCACAAATGCCGTCGAAAGCAGCGCACCGAACACCAATCCACCAACTGCGCCTGTCAACACTTCGAGGTTCCAAAACACTGGGGATGATTCTTCCAATGGCGAGGAACGCCACCCGACTCGGCACTGCATACGGCGCTGCACACGACCAAGTAAATACCACGTCAACCCCGGCAGTACCAGCAGTCCCTACCATTTAGAGATGCCGGGCAGATCACCGCGTTGCAAGACGTGTTGGGTCACCACCCCATCATGGAACAACTCCCACGCCAGATGAGCCATCGCGGCGAGCAGCACCACGATGGTGATCGCGAGGCGTTGGCGCGTGACATGCCGATCTACTGTTTCCACTATCTGGGTTCCATTTCTCAAGTCATGGGTTGTCGCAAGCGACTCGCGATCTGGATACAGATTGGCCGAAGGCACCGCCGTTTGCAAGGCGAAGCTGACTAGGCGCGTCAAACGGTCGCCGGCCACGAATTGACGCGACGGGTGACGACCACGGGAGACAGGTTGGGAGGGGGTCGGACAATGTCGGACAAAATTGCCCGATCCAACCGCTTCTGGAAATACCGTGTCCTTGTCCTCATCCTTGTCCGCCCGCTCTCGCGCAGTTTTCGTGCGCCTTGCCTGTCTGTTCTACGTCATTAATGCCGCCTACGCTGACACAGCAGCGCCAACTGCGCCCACCGCGAAACCCGTCGCGACGCAATCGACCGAAGTTGCCGTTGACCTTATGTTGGACGATGAACCGTTTGTTTCCTACCAAAGCGACAAGGGCGGACTCGTAGCCGTTTGGGTTTGCAAAGGCAAGATCGTTCGCAAGCCCATCGCCAAACCTGAGGGCGCGGTGATCACACCGGAGTGTGTTTATCCAAAACCAATTTCGCTTCGGACGGAAAACACTAGCTTCCCCGTGCCGGTGAAGTTCACCGCAAAAAAGCTCGTCGCGCTGAGTGACGTGCACGGGCAGTTCGACGTAATGGTAAAACTGTTTCAGCAACAAGGCGTAATTGATAAAGGTTTGAAGTGGGCCTTTGGCGATGGCCACATGGTGATGAGGCGATATGTTCGACCGTGGCCCGAAGGTCACAGAGGTGTTGTGGTTCTTGTACGGCCTCGAGGCCGAGGCGCGTGCAGCAGGCGGCGCGGTACACGTGTTATTGGGCAACCACGAAACGTTGGTGCTTTATGACGACCTGCGTTGTATCAATTCGAAGTACGCGGCGGTGGCCAAGCTGCTCGACGCCAGCCATTCTGCGTTGTTCGACGAACAAACCGTGCTTGGTAGATGGCTCCGTACCAAACCGATGCTGGTTCAAGTTAACCTATTTGACATTGCGTAAACCGGCTGCAAGCTAGACTGAACGCCAGTTTCAATGGATTTATTGGAGTCACCAAATGGGTGAAGCAAAAAGGCGTCAACTTGCTGTCCAAACGCAGGCACTGGAGGCCATGG
>JBIIYQ010000006.1:0-46471 GCA_044346745.1 Usitatibacteraceae bacterium
ATTTGAAGTGGCCATCGGGGGGCTTGCGAAATTGCTTGCGAACACGCTTTTCGGTGGGGCCGTCAACCTGATACCTCGCAACAAGAGGCCGGTCGATTGCGTCCGCTGCGCCGGTTGTGTAGATGGGTACGGATAGCTCCGACGGCAGCAACTTGTCCAGCGCTTCCTTGTATAGCGCACACGCCTCGCGATCCACGCCAACGAGAAATGCCTTGTAGCCCAGCGGCTCTACGTTCTCGCGAAAATGCTTGGCGACAAATTCAGCGACGGCAGTCACCCGCTCTGGCGCCTTGAGGAATGCGCGCAAGGTCACTGCCTTGTCGAGGATGCGGTTCAGATCATCGATGTCGCTGATGCCCTCGGCTTCCGTCAGCGACAAAAACTCCTTTTTCAGCACGTCTTCCGGGACGAGAACCTTCGCGGGTGCGAGCATATGCCGTAGCTTGACGGTGGTTCCATCCGCGATGGAGTCAGCGATCGAATACTTGTCCAGATACCCTGCTTCGTCCTCCGCACCGAAGACCTTGAAAGTCCCCTTGCCGTAGGCGGTTTGGTCGATCGGTGTGCCGGTGAAGCCAATCAAGGTTGCGTTTGGCAACGCGCCCATCAGGTAGTTGCCGAGATCGCCGCCGGTTGATCGATGGGCTTCGTCAATCAACACATAGAAGTTTTCGCGCGTGCAACTATTCTTCTTGAGCTTGTCGAACTTGTGAATCATCGTCACGATGAGCCCGCTGAAGTTCTGATCCAGCAGCTCTTGCAATCGCTCTTTGGAGTTTGCGGGCTCTATGGCAATACCGCTACCTTGCATCTCCCCTAGCAATGCCTCGATCCAACCGGAGAGTTGGCCCTCCAGCTCGTTCCTGTCTACCACCATCATCACAGTCGCGCCCGGAAAGCGCGCCTGATCGTCGAGGATCAACCGTGCGGCTGTGATCATCGTGAAGGTTTTGCCTGACCCTTGTGTATGCCACACCAGGCCGCTTTTCTTGGTGGGCAGCGCGCAGCGATCCGTCACCTTCAGCGCGGCGCGAGTTTGGTGCTGCCGCAGGATCGTTTTTTGCAACTCGTCATCCTGCGTGAAAAACAAGATCCAGTCACGCAGCATGCGCAGAAAGCGCGCGTGATCGAAAAATTGCTTTACTCGGTCCTCATAACTACCGGGATGTTCTTCCTTCCAGTTGAATACAAACTTGCGCTGGTAATTCCAAGTCACGCCGTAGAAGTATTCAATCAAGTGCGTGATGTTGAACACCTGCGCGCTGGTGAGTAGCTCGGGCGTCTCCAGTTCGTAGCGCCGCAATTGCGCTAGCGCTTTTTCCATGGCGTCCTTGGACTTCGGGTTTTTGTTTTCAACGATCGCGACTGGCACGCCATTGATCACGAACACCACGTCGGCGCGATTGCCTTTGCGTTCACCGTTTCGGTACGCCCATTCCCAACTCACCTGGAATTGGTTGTTGCCCGGCGCATTGTCGTAGTCGATCACGCGTACATTGCGGTACCGCTTCTCAGCCTCAACGTAATGCGTCTTTTGCCCGCGTAGCCACTGCAGCAACTCGCGATTGCCCTCAATCGTGTTGGGTACACTTTCCATACGCTGGATGATGGCGTTTACATCGGCCGGTGTGACCACGCCAGGGTTCAAACGCAGCAGTGCTGCTGCCAGCTCATCGTAAAGAAAGTGCCCGCCCTCACCTCGTCGCTTGGTGAGTGCTTCTGTATCACTCAGTCGCGCCCAGCCCACTACCGCTGCGTGGTCAACCAGCGGGAATTGCACGGTGGCGGATTCAATGCCGAGGCGGCCCATCGCTTGCTCAACCGCCTTTCTTGTTGCTACCAAGTCGTGGTGCCTGTTTCGGCAGCTTCTTTTCTTCCGACTTCATGCGTCGCTCAACTTTCTTCACATCTTCTGCGGCTGGCAGCGCCTCAGGTCGGATGTTGCGGTCAGTGAGAATTTTGCGCACATCTTCGTTGTTCTTCACATGTTCACGCGCGATGTCGGGCTCAGCACTTAAGTCCTGTTGCTTCACTTGCATATTGGTGACTTCGTTTGCAAAGTCCTTCGCCTTAATCGTAATGGTCGGCAGAAAATCCGCGAGCGGACGACCATCTGGCACCGCCAGCTTGTTCTTCATGTCTTGTGTCGTATGGCCGCCAAAAAGTGCCGCGTCGCCCTTGCTCAGGATGCGTGCAAATCCGGGGCCGTCTACACCGCGTTCGTACAACACGCCTGCCAGTGCTTTCTGCGATGCGGTTAGTTTGTCGCGCGCCTCCAGCCGCTCCGAGTCCGCAAGCCGCTGCTCGATGATCTCCTGCTTGCGCGTTTGCACGGCAAAGTAGGTCATCGCAAAGGCGATCTCATCCTTGCGTGGGTCGCCGTTCTGGGCGATCAGGTAGCAGGCATAGCGGGTGAGCGCTAAATCATTGATTTCACGGGTAGTTTCGGAGCCGATCGCAACCATTTTGTTGACGTCAACAAAATGGTCATGCGGCGCTTGGCCGGCGTTTTGGCAGGCGATTTTGGCCTTCTCAACGACAAGCAGAAAGTTGCGCCACTCGCTATAGCCCAGAAGTGTTTGTAGCTCGCGGGCGTTCCAGTATTCAACGCCGTCTTGCTGGTGGGCGTAGCCCTCAAAACTCTTGTGTAGCTTGGTGATCAGTTCTTTTTTCATGCCAGTGCTCCAACGGGTGCGACGATTTCCGACGTATCGATATCAAGGTCGGCCACTCGGATTTCGCCTGTCATCAGCTTATGCAACATCGTTTGGAACAGGTCGTTGAGCGCGGCGCGTTTTTTCTGGTGGTGGGCCAGTTTGCGGTCGATAGTGGCGAGCGCGGAGGCGATGTCGCGTTGCTCATCTCCCGACGGAAAAGGAATGAGGAAATCACGCAGAAATGCACAAGTTAGTGCGGCTTTTGTACTACCACCAGCCCTGCCAACGGCCTGTAAGTCCTCATAGCGGCTGCGCATGTACTGATATACAAAGTTGGGGTGCGCGTGTTTGTGCTCAAAGCGGACATACGCAAGGTGCTGGTTGATAGTGGTACCAAAGTTCACAAGTGCCGAATTGCCAAGTGTCTTGCCCTGCCCAGTGATTGCGACCAGAAGACTTCCCGCTGGAACCAGCGGCAAATGACACTCCTTTACGGCGATGTCGCTCACGAATTGATCAGCTTGATAGATGATGCCTTCGTGAATTTTTCCGCTAGTCAGCCAAGGCGTTTTTCCCTGCCGCCAATACTCCGGTTGAGTCTTTTTGGGCGTGGAGCCGTTTCCAATTCGACCGAGATCGCCGAGAGACAAAACCTTCCAGCTTTCCGGCATCGGGCCGATTGGTGTTTCCTTTAGCGGCTCACCGCGCAGCCCATTAGTGAACAGCCGCGCCATCGCTGATTGCTTGAGGTCGCGGGTGTTGGCAATCAATCGGTCTTGCGTCGCGACTGCACGTTGCAGTTTCCAGAGGAATGCGGCGATTTTTTCTTGTTCAGATTTTGGAGGCAGCGCGATTTCGCAGTCCAATACGTTGCTGTCGCTAACAGCTGGGTAGCTAGCGCCCGACTCATGGGTTGCAATGGCATCCACAACAAAGCTGGTGCGTAGCAAGAAGTAAATGAATCGAGGGCTAGCTTTCTCCTGGTTGGCCCGTAACACGCAGAATGCCGTGGACGCAATCTGGTTGTTGTGTTCTCGGCCAATGTAGGCAACCCTAAGTAGACGAGGGCGCACCGTGGCGAAAATGCAGTCTCCTTCGATGACGATCTTCCTTGCGCGACTTGGTGCAGTGCTTGCAGCAAGTGTCTCAGCTTGCTCGACTTGATAACTGCCGCGCCCAACCGCAGAAACGTCTATGTATTGAAATTTTTCGCGCTTGTCGCGAATTGGGTTCCACTGCTTCGTCGGTAAGCAAACCGCCCGGAAGGTTGTTGTCGTCCAGCTTTGTTGCACGCGGCTGCCTCCGTTCATAGCTGCCCCAACACTTTCGCCAATTCCTTATCCAGCGCCGCTTCATCTTTCTTCAGCGCTGCTAGCTCTCTCACGATCTCCGGAATTTCGCGGATCATTCTCGCGTCACCACTAGCGATGTAGCGCGAAGGCGAAAGGTTGTAGTCGTTCTCCAATGCTTTCGCGCCATCAATGACAGCAACCAGCCCCTCTTCCGCTTCTCCCTTGAGATAGGCTGCCGCGATGCGCGCCACTGAATCCTCGGTGAGGTAGTTCTTCGGATTGCCCTTCTTGAATTCGCGGCTGGCGTTGACCAGCACGATCTTGCCCTTGCGGTCTTTGGGTTTCTGTTTACGCAGCACAACGATGATGCCGGCCGCTGTGGTGTTGTAGAAGAGGTTATCGGGCAGCATGATGACGCCGTCGATCAAATCGTTTTCCACAAACCAGCGACGCACGTTTCGTTCGCGGTCTTCGTTTTTGCTGCCGCTACCACGGGTGACGGCACCGGTGTCGAGCACCACGGCGGCGCGGCCCTTGTCGTTGAGGCAGGCGAGAGTGTGTTGCAGCCACGCCCAATCGGCCTTACCGCCGGTGATGCCGCCAGCGGGATCAAAGCGGTCGAAGGGGTCGTTGTCGTAGATGGTTGAATCGAACACCTGATTCCACATCGGGTTCGCAATGACCATGTCGAAGCGCTTGAGCTTGTTATCGGCATCCCGATACTTGGGGTTGCGCATGGAATCGCCGCGCAGCACTTCGCCTTTCATGTCGTGGATGATGCGGTTCATGCAGGCGATGGCGTAGGAGGAGCCGGTGAGTTCCTGCCCAAAGAGCTTAAGCGGAATCTTGCTTAGGGGGTCAAGGCGTTTGCCGACGAGTTGCAGCTTGATGAGCAAGCCAAAACTGCCGCAGGCAAAGTCGTAGGCTTCCTCACCCGGACGTGGGCGCAGGATGTCCGCCATAAGAAAGCCCACCTCGCGCGGCGTGAAAAACTCGCCCGCGCTCTGGCCCTGGCCTTCTGCGAATTTACGCAGCAGGTATTCGTAGCAACGACCGAGAAAATCCGGCTCGACGTCTCGTAGCCCTAAGCGATAGCGTGGATCAGAGAAAGTTTCGACGATGCTTTTTAGCGCCTTATCGGAAATCTCGCGCTCACCGTTGCGTGACTCGTTGAAGTCCACGGTGTCGATCACACCGGCGAGGTCCGGGTTGGCTTTGACGATGTGACGCACGGCGGTGGTGAGATGTTCGCCTAGGGTCTTGGGTGCTTCGCTCACGCCATCTTTGACCGGCCAGTCAAACGATTCGCGGCCACTGATCACGGCCCAACGTGATTCCGGCGGCAGGTAGAAGCGCACGAGGCTATGGTCGGCGTTCAGGACTTCAAGCGCGGTTGTGCGGTCGCCATAGGTTTCCGAGAGGCGTTGAACCTCGTCGTCGAATACGTCGGATAGCCGCTTGATGAACAACAGTGGCAGCAAGTAGTCCTTGAACTTCGGCGCATCTTTCTCGCCGCGAATGGCACAGGCGGCATCCCAAAGCATTTGCTCCATTGATTTATTGCCGAGGACAGCGCTTTGCGAAACTCCCCGGCGGCGGCGGGTGGCCGGCGGCGGCGTGTCGATCGTTGCTGAAGCGGGCGCTTCAGCTTCGGCGGGGTCAAGACCCGCTTCCTCGGCCAGCGCCAGGAGCGCATCACGCTGCGCTTTTTGCGGCTTGGATTTACCGGTTTCCCAGCGATTGACAGTGGCGAAGGCCGTGTTCAGCCTGGCGGCCAATTGCTCTTGGCTGAGGTTGAGGCGGGTGCGCAGTTGCGCGACGAAGGCGGCGGTTTGTTTGGTGTCCATGCAAATATGCTATAACAAAAATAGCGTAATTGCAAATTCTAATACCACTTCCCGTGTATCGCGGGCGACGTTTCCGCATCTCGCTCTAGTTGACGGGCGGGAAATTTCAAGGTGCCAGTAAACACGGGCACTTCCGGGCATTTTTGCCGAGAAAGTGCCGTCTTTGCTGGAGTTTGATCACCTACACCTTCTGATAAACCTCACTACCCCGCTTCACAAACTCCACCGCCTTCACTTCCATCCCTTTTTTCAGCGCTTCGTCTTCCGACACACCTTGCGCCTTTGCGAAGTCGCGCACATCCTGCGTGATTTTCATCGAGCAGAAATGTGGGCCGCACATCGAACAAAAGTGGGCGAGTTTGGCGCCTTCTTGCGGCAAAGTCTCATCGTGGAATTCTTTAGCTTTGTCGGGATCGAGACCCAAATTAAACTGATCATCCCAACGGAATTCAAAGCGCGCTTTCGATAACGCGTTGTCGCGCATTTGCGCGCCGGGGTGACCCTTCGCCAAGTCCGCTGCGTGGGCCGCGATCTTGTAGGCCATGATGCCGTCTTTGACGTCCTCTTTGTTTGGTAACCCAAGATGTTCTTTTGGTGTGACGTAACAAAGCATCGCGGTACCGTACCAGCCAATCATCGCCGCACCAATCGCGCTGGTGATGTGGTCATAACCCGGCGCAATGTCGGTGGTGAGCGGGCCGAGTGTGTAGAACGGCGCTTCGTGGCAGTACTTCAATTGCAGGTCCATGTTCTCTTTGATGAGATGCATCGGCACGTGGCCGGGACCTTCGATCATCACCTGCACATCGTGTTTCCACGCGACTTGTGTGAGCTCCCCAAGCGTTTTCAATTCACCGAGTTGCGCTTCATCGTTCGCATCAAAACCTGAGCCGGGGCGCAAGCCGTCGCCCAGCGAGAACGAGACGTCGTACGCCTTCATGATTTCGCAGATGTCTTCAAAGTGTGTGTAGAGGAATGACTCTTTGTGATGCGCCAAGCACCACTTAGCCATGATCGAGCCGCCGCGCGAGACGATGCCGGTCATGCGTTTCGCGGTCATCGGGATATAGCGCAGCAACACACCGGCGTGAATCGTGAAGTAATCCACGCCCTGCTCCGCTTGTTCAATCAACGTGTCTTTGAAAATTTCCCATGTGAGGTCTTCGGCTTTGCCATCGACTTTTTCGAGCGCCTGATAAATCGGCACCGTTCCGATCGGCACCGGCGAATTACGAATAATCCACTCGCGTGTTTCGTGGATGTTCTTGCCGGTGGAAAGATCCATCACCGTGTCGCCGCCCCAACGCGTGGACCATGTCATCTTTTCCACTTCTTCGGCGATGGAAGACGACACGGCGGAGTTACCGATGTTGGCGTTGATTTTCACCAAGAAGTTACGGCCGATGATCATCGGCTCGGACTCGGGGTGATTGATGTTCGCCGGAATGATGGCGCGACCTCGCGCGACTTCATCGCGCACAAATTCCGGCGTGATGTGGCTTTGAATGTTGGCGCCAAAAGATTCGCCCGGGTGCTGATGCGTAATCATCGCGGGGTGGTTTGCCAGCATCCATTCGCGATTTTGGTTTTCTCGGATGGCGATGTATTCCATCTCCGGCGTCACGATGCCGCGTTTGGCGTAGTGCATCTGCGACACATTCATGCCGGCTTTGGCGACGCGCGGCTTGCGCTTTAAGTTGAACCGAAGCTCGTCGAGTTTTTTGTCGTTCAAACGATCAATGCCGTACTGCGACGACGGGCCGTCGAGTTGAATCGTATCGTTGCGCTCTTCAATCCACTTCTCACGCAAAGGGGCGAGACCCGAACGAATATCGATCTTCACATTCGGATCGGTGTACGGGCCAGAGGTGTCGTAAACAAAGATCGCGGCGTTTTTTTCACCCTTTCCGTCGGCGGACATGGCCAGTGGTGTATCTGCCTGCGAGATTTCGCGCATCGGTACACGAATGTCCGGACGGCTGCCTTCGATGTATACCTTGCGTGAATTCGGCAAAGGTTTAACCGCGGCTTCATCCACGGTTGCGGTGGATTCAAGGAATTTGGGATTGGTGGGTGCGTTCATGGCGGTGCTCCGATGCTCCAATGGAAAAGGTCGGGAGCAGAAGCGCACAGGGAACATCGCCGCTTCACGCTCCCTACGGCGGTTTTAACCGCGTCAGGTTCAAAGGGTTAGTCTCATCCCGTCACTATTAAATGTGTGACGGGAACCCCTGCGTTATCAAGCCAACACGTTACACCAATTCAAACTCCCCCACAAACCCGTTTACGAATGCGCTCGCGAAGGGCGCGCGAACCGACCTGGGGTTGAGACCGGCGGGTCTCCGCCGGCAACAGTCGCCGAGCTCGAGGCTACGACTGGTTTGAGGCGTATTGCCTGCCCGGTCTGGTTTCGCGGTATGGGTTTACGCAGCTGCCAGTAAATTTCGCCCGGCCAGCTGGGCATCAGCGCGCCGAAGGTGACATTGAGCCGCAGCCACCACGCATGGTTTTCGAGGAATGAGCCGGATGCACGCACCGCGAAGGCGCCAGCGGCGTATTCACACGCCATCCCCGCACCTTGGGCCATGTTACGCACCCGCTGTGGCGAAAACGCGCTGACGTGGCCAAATGGTTGTGCGGTACGCTTGAGCTGCCTTTCGCGGATCGATGCAAGGCCCGACGGCAGCACGGGAAAGCCGCCAAGCGCAATACCGCCATCCTGCAGCGTTGCGCTGATAAACGTGACGGCGCGCTCCGGATGATGCAGGTGTTCGAGGACATGCAGCAAAATCACCACGTCATATTTTTTGGTGTGGGCAGCAGAGAATTTGGCCAGTGACGACGCGTCATCCAAGTTAAGTGTTGAGCAGCCGGCGTAACCGGCGGCAATTAGTGCCTCTTGTTGCGGTTTGACGTCCGCCGCATTCCAAGACGCATACAACGGTGTGCCTGGATCTTGATCCGGGATGCCGTCAATGAATGCCTTCATCTGGCCCCGATCGACGCCAATTTCGAGCACCGCGAGCGGCCGGCCGAGGCGTTTACGTTCGGCGAGCAGCAACTCCGCCATATACCAATAACGCAGCATGCGGAAGGAATAACGCTGTTGTTTGGCGCGTTCGTTTATCCAATACGCGTCGTTGTGCCAAGCGCGGTTGTCGGTGAGTGAGGCGGTGTCCCAGTGGCGGGCGGAGAATTGTGAGGGTGCGCCGGACAATGTCCGCGCGCGGTGGGGAAAAGTCGATTCGAGTGTCAAGGTCGTCTCCAAAAGCAATCAGAAAGGCCGGCACCATCAAGGCGCGGCGCCGGTGAGATCTAGCTTTGGAGGGGGCCTACGGGGCTTGCGGGAGGGCGCGGAGCGGCGGGGTGGTGTCGCCGAACGACCAGTCGTCCACCAGCGGCCAGCTATTGGCTGGCGTGTTTTGCTGACAATCGACTAAAACGATGCTTTGTGTCGCCGGGCTTGGCGGGTTTGTTGTGGCCACTTCATCGAGATTTCGCTTCTCGCTGATATCAGCAGTGAGCACTGGCTTTAGTTCACCTGAGGTTGGACAGAAACCGACCAAGTTCTCTTCATTCGCCACAAACAGGTGAAAACCGGCGTCTTTTGCAATCGGCTCGGCTGAGTGGGCGTGAAGCCACGGAGCCATGGCGACCAGCAAAATGTGCGCAATCATGAATTGCGCGCTGTGTCGTTTAACGGATCGAAGAAGAGGTGAAATCACGAGAAGCGGCTGGAAAGCAGGAGAGACACGCGAACGAAGCGGAAAGTTGACGAAAATGCCGACTTGGCGTATCTTACTGACTTGTTGGTCATTAAGTCTGACTTATGTGTCCATTAGCTAAACTAATCGAACCCCGCTGGGAGCGTCGCAAAGACGCCCGTCCTCGGGAGCTCGCCGCTGCCGCCCTCGAGCTGTTCATCGAAAAAGGTTTCTCAGCGACCAAGCTGGACGACGTCGCTAAACGCGCCGGTGTCTCGAAGGGCACCCTCTACTTGTATTTCGACAGTAAAGAAGAACTTTTCAAGAGCGTTATTCAAGAAGGTATTGTATCGCGCATCGCCGAGTACGAAGCCTATATGCGTGGTTACGACGGCACTTCGTCCGATCTCATGCGCGACCTCATCTACGGCTGGTGGGACCAAATCGGCGGAACCAAGCTGGGCGGCATCACCAAACTCATGATGTCTGAATCCGGCAACTTCCCGGAGCTCGCCGCGTTCTACCACGACGAAGTCATCACCCGCGCAATGGGTCTGTTTGTGTATGTGATCGAACGTGGCATCAAGGCCGGCGAATTCCGCCCGATGCCGATGGATTACGTGCCGCGTATTTGCGCCGCGCCGGTCGTGATGTTGATGCTGTGGCGTCATTCATTCGACGTCTGTGGCGCCAAAGACATCGATCCGAAGGCCTATCTGCAAACACACACCGACATGCTGATTCATTCGCTCCGGGCAGGCACAGCGGAAAACACCGCAGGAACCCTTGCCTCGAAATAGAGTGGCAACGCCTATTTGTTAAACTCGCACACGCTATTCACTAAAGTCACAAGATCCATGGACATCGAACAAGCCCGCCTCAACATGGTCGAGCAACAAATCCGCACCTGGGATGTGCTCGACCAGTCAGTGCTCGAATTATTGTTCGCCTGCAAACGCGAGGACTTTGTACCGGTCGCGTACCGCTCGTTGGCGTTTGTTGATATGGAAATCCCGCTGGGCGAGGGGCAGATGATGATGCCGCCCAAGCTCGAAGCGCGGATCCTTCAGGAAGTCGCCCCAAAACCGCACGAGCGGGTATTGGAAATCGGCACCGGCTCGGGTTATCTCAGTGCGTTACTGGCGAAAAAAGCCGCCAAAGTTGCTTCGATTGAATACTTCCAAACGCTGGCGGTGAGTGCGGCTGCCAAGCTGGCGGCAGCCGGTATTGGCAATGTTGAAATCACCACCGGCGATGCGGCGCGTTCTCCCGCCAACTTCGTCGACGCCCAGCAACAATTTGATGTCATCGTGTTCACGGGATCACTTCCAGTTCTACCCGCCGCTTACCTGCCCCATCTGGCGGTGGGCGGAAGATTGTTTGCCGTCATCGGTGAAGCACCGGCAATGAAGGCCATGCTCTATACCAAGACGAGCGAGCAAAACACCGTTGCGCTTGAACTGTTTGAGACCGTCATCGCGCCGCTCATTAACGCCGAAGAGCCATCGCGCTTTACCTTCTAGATGCGCCAGCTTACCGCCCGAGACTTGAACTCACTGTTGCAGGGCGAACCCGAGGTGCGCCCAAGAATGATCGACGTTCGTGAACCTTGGGAATTTCAATTGGCCAGCATTGCCGGTTCTATTCACCTGCCAATGGGCGAAATCCCCTCGCGCATCCAAGAGATCGATTCAACGCATCCCACGGTCGTAATCTGTCATCACGGGGTTCGAAGTCTGCAAGTCGTCGCATATTTAGAGCGCCAAGGCTTCGAGAACCTTCATAATCTGCAGGGTGGTATAGACGCTTGGTCGAGAAAAGTCGACCCGACGGTACCGTTTTATTAATTGATTGCTAAATCGTGACTCCAAAACCTCGCTCGGCAGCCAAGCCATCGGCAAGCTCCACCTTACCGCCGTCCACACAATCCGCTTTTAGGTCCCAAGTTCATATGAAAAACCCCATCCTTCGTCGCGCCGTCGGTGGCTTGTTTGCCGCAACCCTGCTGACCAGCGCCTTTAGCGCATCTGCTGCCGATCTGGTGGCGATCTATCGCGACGCCATCGCACAAGATCCGGTTTTTTCTGCGGCCCGTTTTGCCTATGATGCAGCCAAAGAAGCCAGTCCGCAGGCGCGTGCCGCGACGCTGCCGTCAATTGGTCTCGGCGGCTCTGTGACCAGAGTGAATAGCGAAACCGAATTTGCCGGCTCAACAACGTCGCGCGATTACACCAATAAAGGTTACACGCTGTCCCTCACACAGCCGTTGTTCCGTATGCAAAATTGGATTGCGGTGGACCAGGCGGCCCTACAGGTTAAACAAGCCGAGGCGGTGTTTGCCGACGCCAAACAGTCGCTGATCACGCGCGCGGCGCAAGCTTACTTTGACGTGCTGTTGGCGCAAGATAACGTTGAGTTGTCTGCGGCGCAAAAGAAAGCATTCGCAGAACAGCTCGCCGCGGCAAAGCGCAATTTTGAAGTCGGTACCTCAACCATTGTTGATACCTATGAAGCGCAGGCCAAATACGATTTAGCAATTTCGAAAGAAATTTTCGACCAGGCCGATTTTGAGATCAAGAAAAATGCCCTTCAACAGTTGATTGGCAAAAAAGTGCCTTCGCTCTCGGTGTTGAAAGACAACGTCGCCTTGCCGCTGCCAACCCCGGCGGACCCGGAAAAGTGGGTATCGGCTG
Source organism: Usitatibacteraceae bacterium (assembly GCA_044346745.1). Lineage (GTDB taxonomy): Bacteria > Pseudomonadota > Gammaproteobacteria > Burkholderiales > Usitatibacteraceae > UKL13-2. The sequence goes on from JBIIYQ010000006.1 coordinate 12,194, forward strand.
CAGAAGAAGCCAGCCCGACCATTGCCCAATCGCGCGCGTTTTTTGAAATCGCCACCAAAGAAGTTGATCGCAGCAAGGCGGGCCACTATCCGACCCTCGATCTGGTCGGTTCGTATGGCTACAACAGCGCACCCTCGACCACCTCGACCCTGTCTGGCTCACTCGTCTCGAAAACCACACAGCTTGGACTCTCACTGAATATCCCGCTGTACTCGGGCGGCGGCACCCAGTCGCGAATCCGTCAGACACTCTCCGCGAGAGACCAGTCGGAGCAGAATCTCGAGAACAGCAAACGTAGTGTTGCGCAGAACGTGCGCTCGGCGTTTCTGAATGTGACGAGCGGCGTCGCGCAGGTCAAGGCGCTTGAGGCGTCACTCATCTCATCCAAGGCTTCGCTCGATTCAACATTGCTCGGCAAAGACGTTGGTGTGCGTACCAACGTTGACGTGTTGAATTCGCAGCAACAGCTGTTTCAGACGCGCCGTGACTTGCAACAAGCGCGTTACAACACCATCTTGGCGCAGCTCCGATTGAAGTCGGCAGCCGGTCGTTTGACTGAAGATGATCTCGTCGAAGTAAACCGGTTGCTGCAACGCTAGGCAATACCACAAGACGCAAACCCTAGTATTGACGGGCACCTTCGGCACAAAATGCCTGAAGTGGCCCGTAAATACTAGGGTTTTTTGTTTTCAGCTAGAGCGGCCTGAATGATTTCCACCGTGCGCGCGGTGGCGCCGCGATGCGCTTGGGCAAAGTGGAGCGCGCTCTCGCCCATCCGGCTGAGTCGTTCCGGAGAAGCAAAAAGTTCTGCGACTTGAACCATGGCGGCGTCAGCGTCGGCAACGCTGATCATGGCCTCGGCGGCGAGTGCCAATCGCACCGCATCCGCAAAATTATATGTAAACGGGCCCATGATGACCGGCTTCCCCAGTGCCGCCGCTTCGATCAGATTTTGTCCGCCGAGTGGTTGAAAGCTGCCGCCGATGATTGCCACATCACACATCGCGTAGTAGGCCTGCATCTCGCCCATCGAATCGCCGAGCCAAACATCAGTGTGAGCCGCCGGTTCAGATCCCGCGCTGCGCCTGCCGAGCGTTAGTCCGGCGACCGTAACGCGACTCGCCACATTGTCAAAACGTGAAGGGTGCCGCGGCACGATGACAAGCAGAGGCCGCGTTCTTGCTACCGTCGCAGTGCCGGTAGAAGCATCACCTACGTCATCAAGAAACACGCGCTGATACGCATTTAAGAGCGCCATTTCTTCGTGTTCACGGGTGCTTGCCAGCAGCAGGATCTGGCGCCTTTCCTGTGTGGCGCTGTTCGTCCCCGCGGAACGCCACGTTGTGCCGAGTTCGATGAGCGCAGGGTCGAGGGCGAGATCGAATTTCAGATTTCCCGTCACCACAACGCGTGCCGCACCCAGCGACTGCAAGCGCTGCGCGTCTGCTTGAGACTGCGCAACAACGGTATGGAATCGGCCGAACGCGTTACGCGCAAGCGCGCGAACGAAGGTGTTCCGCGAGTAGCCGCGATGCGACTTTTCGGACAACCGCGCGTTGGCAAGAAACGCCGGGATTCCACGTTTGGCGCAAGCGGCGAGCACGTTTGGCCATAACTCCGTCTCCATGATGACTAGCATCATCAGACGCCAGCGGCTGATGAATCGGCTGAGTGCCCATGGCAGATCGTAGGGCAGGTAACACACCGTGATGGCGCTGGTGAAGAGATCGAGGGCGGTACGGCGTCCGGTGGGTGTCATACAAGTCAGCACAACCGGCGCGTCAGGCCATTGCGCGCGCAGGGCCGCAATCAAGGGCACGGCGGCGCGAACTTCACCCACCGACACGGCGTGAACCCAAATGCTGGTAGTCGTCGGACTGCCGGATGCGCTTCCTTGATCGTTTCCGCCGAACCGCTCACCAATATGTTTGCGATAGCCTGACTCAGTGCGCCCGCGCATCCATAACCGCACCAGAATCAGCGGCATGACCAAATGCATCAACAGCGTGTAACCCAAGCGCAGCACTAGACGAGTGCCTCTACCGGAAAGGTCGCGAGGTGCTGCATCACGTCCGCAACGGCTATCGTTGCCGGCGCCTCGCGGCTGCCACCGCCGAGGTTCACAACGGGGCCGCCGCCGCTATAGAGTCCCGTCAACGCGGGCTGGGTGCTGACGTACAGCCCGATGGTGGGACGTTGAAGGGCGACCGATAAGTGTGCGAGGCCTGTATCCACGCCGACGACGGCCTGCGCGTGAGAAAGCAACGCTGCGGTTTCCGGAAATGGTTTGCTCGGTAATGCGGTAGCCGCGGCGAGTTGTTTGGCCAAGTACTGGCTCTGCGCGAACTCTTTTGCGCTGCCGGACGGGAAGACGACATGAATGCCCCGGCCGTTCAACACTTGGCCGAGCTCTACCCACGAATCAGCCGACCAATATTTGTCCGCGCGGCTGGTGGCGTGTAAACACACCACATACGGCCCTGCTGGTAGATCGGTCGGTGCGGGCCATGTGGTCGGCAACCCGTAGTCGCAAGTCCCGGCATGTTCGTAGCCGAGTGCCGCTGCCGCGAGTGCGCGATTGCGCTCAACCGCATGTTTACCCGTTGAGACCGCATAACGACGTTGGTACCAACGGCTCGCGAAGGGTTCGCGGATGCTGTCGCGGTCGTAACCGGCGATATCACCATCGGCCCAATTAGCGACGATTGCGCTTTTGGTGAGACCCTGTGTATCAATGACAAGATCGTAGCGGCGGTTGGCTATTTTTTGTTTGTCGTCAAAAAACTGACTCCAAGCAGTCGGGTCATACCAGCGCGATTTGAGTGACCGCAAATGTACCGGTAGCACGGTGCGGATTGTTGGCTGCAGCCCGACAAGTGACGCATAGGGGGCCTCGGTCGCCCAATCGATCGTCGTGCCTGGTAATGCGCGGTGGATGTCGGTGACGACCGGCAAATTGTGAATCACATCGCCAAGGGATGAGAGTTTGACCAATAACAAGTGCTTGGGCGAGGACATGCCGAGATTCTAACGGTCTGGGCGTGGCTGAGGTGGTTTGGGGCTGTCGGAGGCGGTTAGAGACGACTGGAGGCGGTGCATCTATGCTGCCAGCAGCCTCCCAGCCACGGTGGTTCGCGTAAACTGCGGCCAACATGACTGAACCCCAACCCACCGCCGCCGACGACCGCACCAACCGCGTTAACCGCATCGCACTTTCGGTGTGCATCATCGCCAAGGATGCCGCGAGCCAGATTGGTGACTGCATCGACAGTGCTGGTTTTGCCGACGAGGTCTTGGTGGTTGATTCGGGGTCGACAGACGCCACCCGGGCCATCGCCGAAGTGCGGGGTTGCCGGGTGATTGAGCAAACTTGGCTGGGCTTTGGCAAACAGAAGCAATTCGCGGTTGCCGCCGCACGCAACGACTGGGTACTCTGTCTGGATGTTGACGAGCGTGTCACGCCAGAACTTGAGGCGAGTATCCGCAAGGCGATCAACAACGGCACCATTCACGCCTACAAAATGGCCCGTAGGAACCGATTTTTAGGGAGCTGGCTGACCCACGGCGAGGGTTACCCAGATTGGTCGCTGAGGCTGTTTCATCGCCAGTTCGCGGCCTGGAGTAATGACCCGGTTCACGAAGCGGTGATCACGACGGAATCGGTCGGGCAACTGCAAGGTGACCTGCTGCATGATTCGGCTGAAGACGTCGCAACTTACTTGCAGAAGCAAAACCGCTACTCAACCCTGCACGCCGAGGCGCTTTACGCCCAAGGTGTACGGGCCGGTTATACAAAGCTGGTTTTAAGTCCCCTATCGCGGTTCCTCAAGTTCTACATTCTGAGGAGGGGTTTTCTCGACGGTGGCCCGGGTTTTGCGCACGTGGCGGTCGGCTGTTTTGCTGCATTTGCTAAGTACGCGAAGTTAATCGAACTGGACAAAAAGACCTAAACCTGCGGCATTTGGTTACCAAAACCTGCCTCGCAATGATTTCCCACGATGAGAGTGCGCTGATAAAATGCGGGATTTAAGCACGTTCGGAACATCATGGTCATCGTAACAGGCGGCGCAGGTTTTATTGGTTCTAACTTCATTCGCCAATGGCTCGCCACCGAGCAAGATGGTGTGGTTAACTTTGACAAGCTGACCTATGCGGGCAATTTGCAGTCATTGGCTGATGTGTCTGACAACCCGCGCTATCGCTTTGTGCAAGGTGATATTGGTGACCGGGAGTTGGTTAATCGTTTGCTAGCCGAAGTCAAACCCCGCGCCATCATTAACTTTGCTGCCGAAAGCCATGTCGATCGCTCAATCCATGGTGCGGCGGAGTTCATTGAAACCAATGTTGTCGGCACCTTTCGGTTGATTGAAGCCGCGCGAGGTTATTGGAGCGCGCTCAACGAGGCTGACCGGGCCGCGTTCCGCTTTCTGCACGTCAGTACCGACGAGGTGTACGGCTCGTTGGGTTTTGATGACCCGGCGTTCACCGAGACCCACACCTACGCACCGAACAGCCCTTATTCAGCCTCAAAGGCAGCGTCCGACCATCTGGTACGCGCCGCACACCATACGCACGGTCTGCCCACCCTGACGACAAACTGCTCCAACAACTATGGGCCGTATCATTTCCCAGAAAAGCTGATTCCACTCATGATTAGCAACGCCGTTGCCGGCAAAAGTTTGCCGGTATACGGCGACGGCAAGAATGTGCGTGACTGGCTCTATGTCACCGACCATTGCACCGCGATCCGGACTGTATTGGGGAACGGCAGAATTGGAGAGACCTATAACGTTGGCGGACGCAATGAACGTAACAATCTCGACGTTGTTCACACACTTTGTGATCTGCTCGATGAACTTTCACCGCGCGCAGACGGGAAGAGTTACCGCACGCAGATCACCTACGTAAAGGATCGTCCGGGTCACGATCGCCGTTATGCCATCGACGCGACCAAGCTAGAAAACGAGCTGGGTTGGCGCGCGCAGGAAAATTTTGAATCCGGCATTCGCAAGACTGTCCAGTGGTACCTCGCCAACGGTGCCTGGGTCGATGCTGTGGCGAGTGGGGAATATCGCCACTGGGTCGAAAAACAATATGGAAAGGCAGCCACGTTATGAGCACAGCAGCAACAGGCGCAGCAGCCGCCAATCGAAAAGGCATCATTCTGGCCGGCGGGAGCGGGACTCGGCTCTATCCTGTTACGCAGGTCGTCTCAAAGCAGTTGCTGCCCATCTATGACAAGCCAATGGTGTATTACCCGTTGACGACGCTGATGTTGGCGGGTATTCGCGAAATCCTGATCATCTCCACCCCCCAGGACACACCACGCTTTCAGGAGCTGTTGGGCAACGGAAAAAAATGGGGATTATCGCTGTCCTACGCCGTGCAGCCATCCCCTGATGGCTTGGCGCAGGCGTTCCTCATCGGTGAATCGTTCATCGGCGATTCGGATTCTGCGCTGATTCTCGGCGACAATATCTTTTACGGACACGACTTGTCCGTGCAATTACGGCGCGCGGGGGAACGGACTTCCGGTGCAACCGTGTTCACCTACCCGGTAAACGACCCCGAGCGGTATGGTGTTGCCGAGTTTGATAAAGATGGCAAAGTTATTTCGTTGGAAGAAAAACCGGCGAATCCGAAATCGCGATATGCGGTGACCGGTATTTATTTCTACGATACACAAGTTTGTGGGTTGGCCAAATCGCTCAAGCCCTCCAAACGGGGTGAGCTAGAAATCACGGACCTGAATCGGCTCTACCTCGATCGGCAGCAGTTGAGCTGCGAAAACATGGGGCGAGGTATGGCGTGGCTCGATACAGGTACCCACGAATCGTTACTTGAGGCGTCGCAATACATTGAAACGATCGAGCGCCGGCAGGGGCTGAAAGTCGCCTGCCCGGAAGAAATCGCTTATCGGCAGCGTTGGATTACAGCAGCGGACGTCGAGACATTGGCGCATCCGATGATTAAAAACGAATACGGGCAATATCTGAAACGTATGTTGTCGGAGACGCTTTATTAATGCGGATTATTGATACGGAAATTGCCGACGTTAAGCTCATCGAGCCGGCTGTGTTTGGAGATGCGCGGGGATTTTTCTTCGAGAGTTTTAATGAACAGAAATTTGCCGACGCGACCGGCTTGACCGCCGTCTTTGTGCAGGACAACCATTCAAAGAGTGTGCGCGGTGTCCTGCGTGGCCTGCACTACCAAATCCAGCAGCCACAAGGAAAGCTGGTGCGTGTTGTGGCGGGCGAAGTGTTTGACGTTGTTGTTGATCTGCGCAGATCGTCACCGACCTTTGGTAAACACGTTTGTGTGACGTTGTCGGCTGATAACAAACAAATGCTGTGGGTACCACCGGGATTTGCACATGGTTTTCTGGTGACTTCCGACACTGCGGAGTTTTTGTATAAAACAACCGACTACTACGCGCCTGTCCACGAACGTAGCCTGCGATGGAACGATCCACAGGTCAATGTGCCTTGGCCGTTGGCGGCTGGTGAAATGCCCCAACTCAAAGCGGCGGACGCCAACGCACCTGTGTTAGCTGATGCAGAAACGTTTGCCTGATCGATGCAAAAGCCACTAATTCTGATTACCGGCAAAAACGGCCAGCTGGGTTGCGAGCTGGCGCGTCAGTTTACAAATGTATCGGATGTTGAGGTCATTGCATTCGATCGAACGCAGCTTGATCTGACCAAGCCAGATCAGATTCGCGCCAAGGTGCAAGAACTCAAACCGGCGCTGATCATCAATGCCGCGGCCTATACCGCAGTCGATCACGCCGAGAGTGATGCAGCGGTCGCGATGCAGGTCAACGGTATCGCGCCGGCCATTCTCGCTGAGGCAGCAAATCGATGTGGTGCGGCACTGATTCACTATTCAACGGATTACGTCTTCGCCGGCGACGGCAATCTACCCTACCGCGAATCTGATCCCGTTCAGCCGCAGAACGTTTATGGTCGAACAAAGTTGGCCGGCGAGTGCGCTGTCGCCAGTATTTCCAAACGGTTTTTGGTGTTACGCGCCGCCTGGCTGTACTCCAATCGGCGACACAACTTTCTGTTGACCATGTTGCGGCTGGCGCGGGAACGCAGTGAGCTAAAAGTGGTGAACGACCAACTTGGTTCGCCGACTTGGGTGCGAGATGTTGCCGTTGCCACGCAGCAAATGGTGCAAATCAATGCAGCAGAAATTTCACTGACCATCCCGAACGGCGTCTATCACGTCACCGCGATGGGTGTGACGTCTTGGCATGGTTTTGCCGACGCCATCATCTCCGGCACCACTGATCCCGCTCGCAAAATCAAACAAGTTGATGCAATCAGCAGCGCGCAATACAACGCGCCAGCGAAGCGCCCGGCCTACTCCGTGTTGTCGCATGACAAATTAGAAGCGGCAGGTATCGTGATGCGTGATTGGCAATCACAACTTGCCGACTGCATCGCCGAACGCGCAACACTTGCTGAGGAGGCTGCCCCTGTAACGGCCTTGCAACCGGTACAGCTCTTTGTTCCCACGTTTCGCATCGACGAGTGTCTCGCCGAGATTCGTGAGTGTCTGGAAAAAGGTTGGACCGGCTTGGGTTACAAGACTGTGGCGTTCGAGGAGGCGTGGAAGCGTTACACCGGATTACCCCATGCACACTTCTTGAATTCGGCAACCGTTGGGCTACACCTTGCGGTCGAGGTCTTAAAACGCAAACATGGTTGGGCGGACGGCGATGAAGTGATTACCACACCGCTGACCTTTGTGTCAGACAGTCACACAATTTTGCACGCAAACATGAAGCCCGTATTCGCAGACGTGGACGAATTTTTATGTTTGGATGCAGCCGATGTTGCGGCCAAAATTACCCCTCGAACCCGAGCGGTGATGTTTGTGGGCATGGGGGGTAACCCCGGCCAATATGAGGCGGTGTTGAAGTTGTGCCGCGAGCGTGGTCTTGCAATGATTCTTGATGCTGCACACATGGCCGGAACCCGGGTTTCATCTGCGGGCATCATGAAACACGTTGGCTTCGACGCTGAAGTCACCGTGTTCAGTTATCAGGCAGTGAAGAACTTGCCGACCGCTGACGCTGGTATGGTTTGTTTCCGCGACCGAGCGGATGACGAACTGGCACGCAAGCTCACCTGGCTTGGCATTAACAAAGATACTTATGCGCGGACGGTCTCGCAAGGCAACTACAAGTGGAAGTACGACGTCGAATTTGTGGGCTACAAGTACCACGGCAACTCGATCATGGCGGCGATCGCGTTAGTCCAACTGAAGTATCTCGACAGCGACAATCAACGCCGCCGCGAGATTGCGAATCGCTACCGCGCTGGCCTCGCGGCGCACCCACATATTCGAACGATTCCAGTGCCATCGGCCTGCGAATCAGCGACACATCTCTTCCAGATACGTGTTAAGAATCGCGACGAGTTGATGGAAGCGTTAAACGGCGCGGGTGTTTTCCCCGGCGTACACTATCGCGACAACACGCTGTACCGTATGTTTGCCTATGGCGATGGCACATGCCCGCAGGCACGGCTGGCGTCGGATGAAATCATTTCACTGCCACTTCACCTCAGGTTGACGGATGCAGATGTTGATCGGGTCTGCCAACTAGTTTGCGCGTGGGCTGAGCAGTGAAATTAGGGATGTGCAATTTTGATTACCGTGATGTGCATCTAAGGCCTCTCGCAGAAGCAGATCTTCCGACGACCCTCGAATGGCGTAATCGGGAGCGGACTCGAGTTTGGTTTAAGCAGTCCGACGTAGTTACTCATGAAGCGCATAAGGCGTGGTTCGAAAGATATCAAAATCGACCAAATGAATTTATGTACATTATTGAATCGCGCACCACAGGTGAAAAAATTGGACAAGTCGGCTTGTACGCTTGGGATGAGGAAAAGCGCGAGGCTGAACTCGGCCGCTTGATGGCCGCGCCGAGTGGTGTGCCGACCGGCCAGATTGCACAGGGCACCATCGCAATCTGTGATTGGGGGTTTCGTCACTTGTCCCTAAAGCGAATTTACTGCGAGATCTTCAGTGATAATGCCGCCTCCCTACGTGTGGCGCGCGTTGCTGGCCTCAAACAGATCGGACAGACCGGTAAGCTAGTTCTCTATGACCTCGACCCGAGCGTAGGTCTTCGGCCCGACTCCACGTTTGACACGAACCACAGGCCTGTATGAGCAGTAGTATTTTTGCTGATAATCTTAAAGCTATGCGCCAGTGGCGTGTATGGCTACATTTAGGAATGGCAGATGTTCGCAGCAAGTTTGCCAAATCCGTTGTCGGTCCAATTTGGATTCTTCTGAACTTGGCACTCTGGGTTGGTGGCATCGGCATCATTTATGCAGCCCTTTTTAATCAGTCGTTGAACGAATTTTTGCCGTTCTTGACTATCGGCTTTGTCGTATGGACTTACCTTGCGCAGACCATCACGGACGGGGGTAACGCTTTCGTATTCGCTGAGGGGTACATCAAGCAATTTACTTATCCCAAGCAGGTCTATATTCTTCGTATCTTAGTTGCCGCTAATGTGCCGCTTCTAATCGGCATATGCGTTTTCTTCTTTGTGATTTGGCTGCTTCACCGTCCGGTCGGCTGGGGCATGCTGTGGGTTCTACCGGGCATGGTACTTATCTGGATCGCAAGCTATCTTCAAGCGACGATAATGGCCTATGCTTCGGTGAGGTTTCGGGATTTGCCCCACGGTATGAGTGCGTTGTTGCAAATTCTGTTTTTCGTAACGCCCGTCTTTTTTTCGATTGATTTGCTTGAACGGCGCGGGCTCGACTTTGTATATGCCTTAAATCCGCTGTATTACCTCATCGAGGTGGTGCGCCATCCGCTCACCAAGTTGGAAATGGCGCCAACAGGCGTCTACCTAGCCGTTATGGCGTATATCTTTTTCTTGTTTGTCGTCACCGTAACTCTGGTTAAGCGGCTCGACAAACGCATTGTTTATATTCTATGAGCCAAATTGGAATTGATCTTGATCGCGTAGGCGTACGCTTCGATGTGAGCTCTGCGACGGATGGTCATACGCTCAAGGGTTTTCTTGCTCAGTGGCGCAAACGGCGAGAGGAGCCTACAAGTAACGTCATTCAGGCGCTGAATTCGATTTCACTTAAGATTAGCGCAGGTGAGCGCGTTGGGCTTATTGGGCCCAACGGTGCAGGGAAGTCAACCCTACTAAAGGTGATGGCGGGCATTTATCCGCCAACATCTGGCGTCGCAGAAACGATCGGACATGTATGCCCGTTGTTCGAGTTTGCAACGGGCTTTGAGTACAACCGGTCTGGCTGGGAAAACATTCGTATCCGCGCGATGCTGCTGGGTATGACGCCGGAGGAAATCGAAGCACGACTTCCCGCGATTGCCGATTTTTCCGAAATTGGTTCGTTTCTCGATTATCCGGTCAGGACCTACTCTTCGGGGATGTTTATTCGCCTGGCCTTTGCCGTTTCTACCGCTGTTAATCCGGAAATCCTGCTGCTTGACGAAGTTATGGGCGCAGGTGATCTTGCCTTCACAGAAAAAGCTAATCGGCGGATGCGTGAATTCATGGAGCAGGGCAAGATCTTGGTTTTTTCGTCACATAGCCTAGCTCTGCTCAGCGAGTCGTGTACGCGAACCTTGTGGCTAGACCACGGCAATCTCATTGCCGACGGCCCTACGCACGAGGTGATCGAGCAATACAAGGCGAGCGTAGTTAGCGCGGGGAACGCTTGAACCCTGATCCTTCTGTTACGCTCGTGGCATTGATTGTCGGCGATAGAAGCAATTTGCTCGATCAGGCTGAGAGGTTGCTATTTGATCTGCAGTACTACGCCGAGCGCCATCCTGAAGTTGCTGTACATGTCGTCGTCGATGGTGCCGCGTGGGGGAGCGCTTTGGCTCAAACGCTGCTAAACATTCCTGCGATTCAATCGACGCTGTATGAGACCGAGTCGCATCATCCTGGCGTGCTTATCGGCACCATATTGAACAAGCTCGGTACTCCATTAATGAGCATTGTCAGCATCGGGACGGAAGTGAGTACGTGGTTTGCGAATGCGGCGGCGCTAACCAGTTCCGCGAAGAACGAAAGCGTGGCAATCACTGCTGGGTATCGGGGATCTGGTGAAGCGCGAGGATTGGCAAATGAATCCTATCTAGTGTCTCCTGAGGACGCATTTTCAAGCGACTATCCCCACGCTTGGCTCCAAATGCTGGACCTAGTGCCTTATGCGAATTGCATTGTTTCCGTTGCTTGGCTGCGTTCGCTCGGTGGGTTTTCAGATGCTCCGCAGATGCAGCGAGCTTGGTGGTGGGACTACTGTTTGCGCGCTTCCGCTCATGCCTCAATTTCGACGCTTCCATTGCAACCGGTCAATGCCCGCTCATGGCATCGCCTCCCTTTTGGCGTCGACACCGCAGTCAGCGCTGCCACGTATCTTGCCGTCGCGATGCGCGTTTACGCCGATAACACGCGCAAACAGCCGGTGCGGGCCATTGAGTTCGACGAAATCGAGTTTGAGACGCAGCGCCTGTCGAGTATTTCTCCTATCTGGAGTAGTTTGGAGCCGTCTATTCAAGCTCGGCTCGCTAACGCAATCTCGGGTCGCAGGCATCCGTTGCGAATTGCTGTTGTTGGCGGCGTCAATGAACCGGCACACAACCAACTCGGCTTCTTCAATTTTTTTGCGCAGATGCGCAATTGGGGGGCGGTCAATTGGCGCGCCGTTCTAGACGAGCGTGCGACGGCGGAAGATCTCGCCGGGTGTGATTTGGTGATCTTCAGTCGGGTGCGTAATGCCAATGGTGTTGCGCTGATGCAGGCGTGTGTCAGCCGACGGATTCGCACGCTGTACATGCTCGACGACAATTGGTTTTGGTTGGGACGTGAGTTGGCTGAATACGCCCCCATTTTTTCTCCCGGGGCAGAGCCCTATGAAAACTTTCTCGCGTTGGTGCGTCAAGCCGACGTGGTCTTGACCTGTCGCGATCCACTCGCCGACGATCTGCGGCCACACGCCAAACGCGTCCTGATCATGCCTCCCAATGTTGACCTTAGCGTATTCGCAACCAGACCTTCACCGCCGAAGTTATCGCGCCGCAAGAAGATCGGCTATGTTGGCAGTCTGCGTAAGAACACGGTCGCCTTCGAAGCGCTGGTAGGCATCGTGCAAAGCCGCCACGACGTCGATGTGTTCGTGATGTCTAATTCGCTGCCAGACGAATTCGCCATGCTGCCACCAGAGCGTGTGCACTTTGAACCATACCAGTTCAACTACGCCGCTTATGCCGCCACCGTTGTTGCCGCCGCACCCGATGTGTTGGTCGCACCCGTCGGACGTACCCGATTTGAGGCGTCCAAGTGTCCAAATAAGTACCTAGAAATTTCTGCTGCGGGTGCCGTTGGCGTCTACTCTAATGCCGAGCCGTATACGAGTTATGTCCGCGATGGCGTCACCGGATTGTTTGCCGACGACAGTGTTGAATCTTGGACGGCGGCGATTGTCCGCCTACTCGATGACTCCGCGCTACACGAGAGGATTTCAAGCGCGGCCCGCGCGCATGTGAGTGCCGAATTTGACACCACGGCGGTTCTACCCCATTTCACCGCTGTTTTGCTCGAAGCCATTGGCGAGTAAACCGACGCGTAACCTAAGGTGGTGCCGGTAGGCGACAACCTGACGGACGTTGCGTCGAGATGCCAACCGTTGAAACACCCGGTTACGACTGCAGGCCATTGAATCCTTAACCGACCCCCTCCAAGGGGTCGGTGAAACATTGGCGCTGCTATACTCGAATGACGGTATTTTAGTGTTCTGCAACGTTTAAACCCCTTAGGCTGGCGTTGGCCCCATACCTCTGACGAAAGTCGTAACTTGACTGTTGATACCGAAGTTGCCTCCGATCACACCACTTCCGCTGCCGAGGTATCGCGTATCGGAGAGTTATTGGTGTCACGGGGCAAACTGGATAACGCTAATCTCGAACGCGCCCTAAAGGTGCAGGAAGCCGCTCGCGCGGCGGGTAGCCGGGAAAAACTCGGATCCATTCTGACCAGGATGGGACTGTTGTCCCACCGCGAACTCGCCGTGGCCCTCGCCGCACAGCGCGGTTGGACGACGATCGAGGTGGGCGAGTTTCCGGAACTGCCCGTCCTGGAAGAAACGGTGTCGTCGCGGTTTATTCAAGAAGCGCGCTCGATCCCGGTCGCGGACAACGAGGGCGAGTTGGTGCTCGCCATGGTCGATCCGCAGGACACGTTTACCGTACAAGCTTTCGCCGCCGCCACCGGGAAAAAAGTTGTTCCAAAACTGCTCACGGCTAACGACTTCGATGTTGTGTACGAACGCCTCTATGGTGCCGGCAAGTCATCAATGGGGCAGATTGTTGACGACATCTCGACCCGTGACGAAGAACAAGAGTTTGGTGATATCGAACATCTGAAAGACCTCGCCTCCGAAGCGCCGGTCATCCGCTTGGTAAATCTCGTCATCAACCACGCGCTCGAACGTCGCGCGTCTGATATCCACATTGAGCCATTCGAAAATCGATTGATCGTGCGTTATCGCATCGACGGCGTGTTGCACGAAACCGAATCGCCGCCGCGACGACTTTCTGCGGCGGTCATTTCGCGTATCAAGATCATGGCGAACCTCGATATTGCCGAGCGACGTTTGCCGCAAGACGGTCGCATCAAGTTACGTGTGCAGGGCAAGGAGATTGATCTACGTGTCTCCACCGTGCCCACCATGCACGGTGAATCAGTGGTGATGCGTATCCTCGACAAGGGTGGCGTGGCGCTGGATTTTGCGCAACTCGGTTTTGACGACGCCAATCTTAAGGTGTTTCTCGATTTGCTCTCGCAGCCGCACGGTGTTTTGCTGGTGACCGGCCCGACCGGCTCGGGCAAAACTACGACGCTCTACACCGCGCTCGATCGCTTGAATCAACCCGACGTCAAGATTCTGACGGTCGAAGACCCGGTCGAGTATCAGATGCCCGGCATCAACCAGATTCAGGTCAAGCCGCAGATCGACTTAACCTTTGCCAACGCATTGCGATCCATCGTGCGTCAGGATCCGGATGTCATCATGATTGGTGAAATTCGTGACTTGGAAACCGCACAGATCGCAGTACAGTCTGCCTTGACGGGGCACTTGGTGATGTCCACCGTACACACCAACGATGCCGCCTCGACCATTAACCGTCTGATCGACATGGGGGTTGATGACTACCTGTTGACTTCAACAGTCATCGGCATTCAGGCCCAACGTCTTGTCAGGCGACTCTGCAACCACTGTAAAACACCATATCACCCGGTTGATGAAGTCGTCGAACAGATGGGATTGAAGCGATTTACCAAAGCGGAGCGCGTGTCGCTGTTCCATGCAAAAGGCTGTGAGCATTGTGGCCACACTGGCTATTACGGTCGCGAGTGCATCATGGAAGTTTTGCCGATGACCGACCATCTTCGCAGCCTTGTGATGAAACACGGCACCGCCTCAGAGATGCGCCAAGCCGCAGTGGCGGAAGGCATGGAGACCATGTATGAGAATGGTCTGAAAAAGGCCGTGCAAGGTGTCACAACTATCGAAGAAGTGTTACGCGTCACCAGAGAAGATTAGGCGGCATCAGCATGCCACTGTTCCAATACAAAGCCGTCAGCCCGGCGGGTGAGATGCAAGAAGGTGTGCTTGATGCGGTGTCGCAAGACGGCGTGATCGCGCATCTCAAGACGCTTGGGCTAATTCCGATCCGCGCCGCCGAAGTTTCCGCGCAAGGCGCGGTGCAGGGCGTGTCTGGAACGCCCGCAACCAGCAACGGCAAAGCCGCCACATGGTCGTTGTTCTCCTCACAGAATGTCGGGCAGGCTGAGCTGGCGATTGTCACGCGAGAACTCGCGACGTTGCTCAAGGCTGGTCTGCCGCTGGACCGCAGTTTGGAAATCCTGATCAACTTGGCTGAGCGCGAACGTATGCGCGAATTGCTGCTGGCCATTCGCAACGAAGTGCGCGGTGGTTCATCGTTATCCAAGGCTCTCGATCAGCATCGCAGTGTGTTCACGCGCTTTTATATCAACATGGTTAAGGCGGGTGAAGCAGGCGGTTCGCTTGGTGGCGTGTTGTTGCGTCTCGCCGACTACATGGAGCGTGCCAAAGAATTGCGTGACACGGTAGTTTCCGCGCTGATCTACCCGGTATTTTTGCTAGGCGGCGCACTGGTGTCGATTTGCCTCATCTTGTTGGTGGTGGTGCCGCAGTTCAAACAAATTTTTCTGCAATCGGGCGCGGCGATATCAACGGCGACGGCGGCACTTTTCTCCGTCAGTTTTTTTCTGCGCGACAGCTGGCAAATTCTGATTGCGGTCACGCTTGGCACGGTTTGGTTGGTTTCGCGTTCGTTTCAGCAACCCGCATCCAAAGCACGTTGGGATCGACGGATGCTTGGCTGGGGCATCATCGGTAAGTTGATCGGTCGCATCGAGATGGCGCGTTTTGCGCGCTCACTCGCAACGCTGCTGGAGAACGGCGTGCCATTGCTATCGAGCATGTTCATTCTGAAAGAAACGATTAACAACGCGGTGTTCCGTGACGCGCTTGAGTTTGTCGCACGTGAATTGAAAGAAGGCCGCGGTTTTGCCAAGCCGATGCTGGAGACCAACGTATTTCCGAAACTTGCGGTGCAGATGATCTCGGTCGGTGAAGAAACCGGCAAACTCAGCGAAATGTTGTATCAAGTTGCAGACGTCTACGACCGCGAAGTGGCGGTGCTGATAAAACGGGCGTTGGCATTACTGCAGCCGGTGTTGATTATTTTCTTGGCCGGATTTATCGCGGGCATTATGTTTCTCCTCCTCGACCCGATGCTCGGCATGATGGACATCAAATTTTGATTTTTATAGAGAGCTTGTCATGAACGTACAAAACATGCGTCGCAATGGATTCACACTGATCGAAATCATCATCGTCATCACGATCATTGGTCTCGTGGTGGCATGGGCGGGTAATCGTATCTTCGGTCAGGGCGACAAGGCGAAGTCGGGGCTGGCTAAAGCACGCATTAGCGAAATTTCTGCGCAGCTGGATATGTACAAACTCGATACGGGTCGTTATCCAAATACCGCAGAGGGATTGCGCGCGTTATTGGTCAATCCCGGCAGCGCAACCAATTGGAATGGCCCCTACGTCAAGAACGCCGATTCGATCAAAGATCCGTGGAGCAACGACATGATTTACAAGTCGCCAGGGGATGCGAACCGCCCGTTTGAGTTGACCTCACTCGGTGCCGATGGCAAAGAAGGTGGCGAGGGTGCCGATCGGGACGTCCGCTCTTGGGATTAATCTCGCGTCGGTAAGTTTAAGCGGTACCGCTTGATGCGAACGATCGGTCTGCCATCTTCTAGCCGTGGCCGGGTCTTAGGTTTCACGCTGTTGGAACTGATGCTGGTCGTCATGCTGGTTGCGTTGATGTTTACCATGGTGCCGCGCATGATGGGTAGCGGTGTATCGGGTACCGAATTGAAGTCCAACGTTCGCGCAATTGCAGCTGCGATGAAGCTCGCGCGCGACTCGGCGATCAATACACGGCGTGATGCGTTTGTGACCGTCAATGTCGAGAGCCGTGAATTCACTACGACCTATGAAGAGAAGACCTACAAGCTGAACGAACAGCTCACGCTGAAGCTGTTTACGTCGCAGGCTGACCAGATTAACGAACAGACGGCGAGCTTTCGTTTTTATCCCGACGGTTCATCCAATGGTGGCCGTGTGACCGTCGCGGCCGGGGAGGCAGCAAACGCACGCGAGTTTGCGATCGACGTGGATTGGTTAACCGGTCGCGTGACAGTCTCTGATCTACAAGTGCCAAAAGCCTAGTATCCATGGGCATTTTCAGGCAAAAGTGTGTGGAAACGCCCGTATTTTCTAGGGGTTGCCGGAATAGGCGACCCTGCCGGGGCACCATTAGTTTTGATGTGGAAGAATTGGACCCCGGCCTCCGCCGGGGCAGCACTCGCTACGCGAGTGCTGGCTTTACCTTGTTGGAAATCTTGGTGGCCTTCACACTACTGGCGCTGGCGATGGGCATCATCATGCAGATCTTTTCGCGCGGCGTGAATGGCGCAGATCTCGCAGACCGTTACGCCAAGGCGGCGATGTTGGCCGAATCCCGACTCGCCAGTATCGGCGTCGAAGAAGTGTTGTCGGAGGGCGATACCACCGGCCAATTCAACGATGATTTTGGCTGGACGATGTCGGTGCGTGCCTATGTATCTGCAAACGAACCGGCAACACCATCAACACTGGAAACGGCGGCATTGGCGAATGCCCAAGCCACCGGTGCGGGTGGCACGTCCGCTTCAACGCTGGCGCCCATCGCACCGACCACAACGCTCGGCAACGTCGATATCGATTCACTGCTGTTTGTGCGCTTGTACGAAATCGAGCTAAGTGTGACATTCAAGACCGACGATGGGCGTCAGCGCGCAGTCACGCTGAACACGATGAAGATCGGGCCGCGGATATGACGGCCAACAATTCGAAAACAGTTCTGCGCCTTCGCGGGGAAAGCACTCGCTCTGAGGGAGAAGCTAAATTAGGCCCCGGCCGGAGCCTGTCCTCGAAGGCTTTAGTCGGGGACTGGGGCAGCACTCGCTTCGCAGGAGAAGAAAAATTAGGCCCCGGCCTTCGCCGGGGCAGCACTCGCTTCGCAGGAGAAGAAAAATTAGGCCCCGGCCTTCGCCGGGGCAGCACTCGCTTCGCGAGTGCTGGTTTTACCCTCATCGAAATCTTGTTGGTCATGACGCTGATGGCGGTGATGATGGGCATGATTTACGCCTCACTCAATGTGGGCGTCCGGGCTTGGGATGCTGGCGATGCACGCGTGTCAGAGGCTTCCGATTTGCGCGTGGTGGAGCGTTTTATGCGACGCGAGCTGGGGCAAATCTTTCCGACGCGCTGGCGGGGCGTTGCGCAGCCCTACATTGCTTTTGAAGGCTCGAGCACAAGTTTGCGGTACGTGACGTCGCTGAACCTCGAAGCGTCGTTGCAAAACGGTGCCGCAGGTGGTTTGCAGTGGGCCGAGCTGGCGCTGGTCGATGGCGGAATATTGCAACTAAACCGACAGCCGTTTGATAGCGCCGCACAAAACTTTGACGCGCTGGTCTCACCAACCCGCGACCAACTCAGCACCGCTCCGCCTGCGCCACCAGTACGCTTGATGGACAACGTGACCGCCTTTGAAATTAGTTACTTTGGTGCGGAGACTGACATTGCGGAGCCGACTTGGCGCGAAGAGTGGCGTGATCTCGCCCGAGTGCCAACACTTATTCGTATCAAGGTTGCAACCAATCGTGGTCGTGATGCGCCCGACATGGTGTTTGCGTTGAAGGTGGGCGAGGAAGCCGGATGTTTGGCAAGTAACTTCACGCGACAATGCGGTCCGAGGGCGAGATGAATCACATCCTCTCCCAACAGCAACAGCAACAGCAACAGCAACAGCAACAGCACCGGCACCAGCGCCAGCGCGGCGTCGCGCTCATCATTGTGTTGTGGATCATCACGCTATTAATGGTGATTGCGGCGTCGTTTATCCAGACCATGCGCACGGACGTGA
Organism: Usitatibacteraceae bacterium; assembly: GCA_044346745.1. Classification (GTDB taxonomy): domain Bacteria; phylum Pseudomonadota; class Gammaproteobacteria; order Burkholderiales; family Usitatibacteraceae; genus UKL13-2. Next base: position 30,806 of record JBIIYQ010000006.1, read on the forward strand.
ACGTGGTTTCGAATTCACTTTCGCGAGTGAAATCCGAATCGCTGGCGGATGCCGGCTTGCAGCGGGCGCTGTATGAACTTTACAAGCCGCAGAATATTGAGGGTCGCTGGAACACCGACGGTAGCAGTCGGGAATGGTTGTACCGCGATATCGTCGTGAACATCACCATGCAAGACGAAACCGGCAAGATCGACATTAATCGCGCCACCGACGCGTTGATGCGTGGGCTGCTGCTCTCTCAAGCGGTGCCCGAAGAAGAGGTGCCGAAGCTGGTGGATGCCATCGCTGATTGGCGCGACGCAGATTCCAATCGGCGGCTAAAGGGGGCCGAGGCACCTGAATACACAGCGGCTGGTCTTTCCTACGGCCCGGCGAACGCGCTGTTTCAATCGACCGAAGAACTTAAGCTGGTGCTGGGCATGACGCCGGAGATTTTTGCGCGCATCGCACCGCTGATTACCGTGTACTCCGGCCAGCCGGGCATCAACGAACAAATCGCCACCCGCGAAGTGCTGCGGGCCCTGCCAAACGTGAGTGACGAGGCGATTGACGAATATCTGTCGAGGCGCGACATCGCCCGCGCCTCCCGCCGGCCGATCCCCAATTTTCAGCAAAATCTGTTCCGCAGCGCGTCGAACAACCAAACACCGGTGCGTATCCGCACAGAAGCCGTTTTTGCCGATGGCAATCGGTTCGTTCGCGAGGTGGTGGTGCGCCGATATACCGACCCCAAGCGGCCGTACGCTTACCTTTCGTGGAAAGAGGGTCGCGATCTCCCCGAGTTGCTGTCGCCTGCCGGTGACACCGTTGCAACATCTGGTAACACGTCATCCGCTACGCTCGGCAAGGTGGTCTCGCCGGGCACCGCTCCATAAAGGTAAGATGCGGGTCTTATGTCAGCCATCATCGCCAATTCTGCCGAAACTAGCCGTCCCGCCAATGGGGGAACACGTGTTGCTATGCCGCGCAGCGTGGTGAATTTCTGGCGTTGGTGGACCATCGAACTGCGGGGTGTTTTCCGCCCATTGCTCGACAAATACTGGGTCGATCGCGCCGATACGGTCGATGTCCGGCTGACGTCCGACACGGAGACCGCGCTGCACCCCCCGTTGCCCCCACGACTGGCTGGACGTGACGTGCGGATTCTGGTTGACTCGGCACACGTGCTACAGAAGACTGTCGCCTATCCGGCGGCGGTTGAAGAAAATCTCGCAGCGGTCATCATTAATGACCTTGATCGCCAGACCCCGTTTACGGCCGACCAAATTTATTTGGCGCACCGTGTAGAACGCCGTTACGAAGCGGCGGATGGTGTGGCCAAGATCGACGTGGAGTTGACGATCGTGCTGCGTCGCGTGGCCGCACCGCTTCTTGAGCGGGTTCGTGCCGCCGGCGGGTCGGTGTACTCGGTGGTCATCCCCGGTGCCGCTGGTGCGGTACCCGTAGAGCTGCTGCCGCCTGCGGAGCGCAGTTCGCGTCGCCTGAGTCGCTTGCAGAAAGTGAACTTGTTATTGCTGACGCTCCTCGCCTTGCTGGTTGTTGCCGCGATGACCGTGCCGACTCTCCAGCGCCACGCGGCCGTGGTGGCGCTGACGCCGATGGTCGAAAAGGCCCGCAGCGAGGCGGAGGCCACACGCAAGATTGAAACTGAATTTCAGCGCCTCTCACAGGAGTATCAACTCGCGACGACAAAAAAATATCAGGCATTTGCCGCCATCGATATCATCGAAGAGCTCACCCGACTGTCGCCGGATACAACGTGGCTGCAAAGTTTGGAAATGAAGTCGCCACCCGGTGGCAACAAGGCCAACCGTAGCGTGCGAGAGGTACAACTCATTGGAGAAGCCGCCGCGGCCTCAAAAATGATTGAGTTGCTTGAGCAGTCACCGCTCTTGCAAAACACCACACAGCGTGCACAGACCACGCGGGGATCGCAACCCAACACCGAACGTTTCCAGATTGCCACCGAGCTGAAGCCGCGCCAGTTGCCCGAGCCCATCGATCTGATCGCTCAAGCCCCATCCGCAACACCTGCCAGCCCTGCTGCACCAGCAGCGCCCCCGGCAGCGACGCCCGCTGGGGCCACTGCGCCTACGCCAGCGCCCGCGCCGACGTCTGCACCGCCGACGGCAGGCAAGCCAGCGACAACCGACAAGACGGATAAAGTGCCGCCCGCGAGCAGCGCCAAGCCAGCCGCTCCGGGTGGCACCGGCGCCACCATGTCCACGCTCCCACCGTCGGCAAAGGCGGCTTCATGAACGCCACATCGAACGCCTTCCCCGCCCCAGTTGCTGCCGCGACGTCGCCGTTTAGGCTGTCCACACCGGCGGCGAACCGCAACGCGGCGATCGCACTATTGGTCGTTGCGGTCCTGGTTGTGATTGCCGGTCTGGTATTGCCCGCTTGGTGGCTTTACGACCGCTACGATTCAAGTGCCGCACAGCTCGCACGCCAGTTGCGCAGCTACACGTCGCTCAATCAGTTGCGCCCAACGTTGATGAAATCGGTGGAGGCGTTAAAAGCCAAAGACACCAAGAAGTTTTTTCTGAAGGGTGCCACGGCTGCACTGGCGGGCGCGGATTTGCAGGAAACCGCGCGCACCGTGATTGAGGCAAACAACGGAAAATTGTTGTCTTCCCAGTTGCTCCCGCACAAGGACGAAAACGGTTACCGGCAGGTCAATGCCACGATCCTGATGATGGCGAATATCCAAAACCTCCGTCAGGTGTTGCATGCGATAGAGGGGCGCGAGCCTTACTTGTTCCTCGACAACCTCACCGTGCGCGCGCAAGTTCCCCCCGGCTTTAAGCCACAGCCCGGATTCGAGCCGGAAATGTTTGTGCAGTTTGATGTATCCGGATTGGTACCGATTACGCCGGTTGCCGCGCCGACCGAGACCAAGCCAGCCGCCGGCAAAACGGTGACGAAGGCAAAACCATGATGCCGCGATACGCCATTACTACCGTTTTGGGCGTGCTGCTGCTCGCCGCGTTGGCGATCATCGGTTGGGAAACCGATTGGGGGCGCGCCATTGGCGGCACCAATGGTTATGCAGCGGCAAACAAACGCGCTTCGCTGGACACCAAAGTCCTGCCGCAATTCGCCTTGGCGCCGATGTCCCCGGCGGGTTCTGGGTACAGCGAGACCGTAGAGCGGCCACTGTTTATCCCGACGCGTCGGCCTGCACCTGCTGGCAATACGACACAGATGGCGATGAAAAAAGGTCAGTTCCGTCTTGCCGGGACGACTGTTAGTGAACAGATTTCAGTGGCGTATTTGTTTGAAACCGGCACCAACAAAACGCTGCGGGTGAACAAAGGCGCGGAGGTAAATGGCATTACCGTGGATAGCGTGAGCGCCAATCGCGTGGTACTAAAACAAGGCGACGAAACCGAAGAATTGTTCCTGCGCACGTCGAACTCACCCAAACCGCCGCCACCGCCGCCGGTTGCCGCCGCCCCCGGACAACCGGGTGGCCAAGCCCCGGGCCAAGCGCCTGGGCAACCGGCAGGTTCGCCAAATGTGGCACAAGCCGCGCCGCCGCCCGGTTTTACCCCGCCTGGTGTTAATGTCCAATCCGGTTATCCGCCCGGCGCGGCGATGAGCGCGCCGCCGCTACCGACCGGTATGTCCGCAGGCGGGCCGCCGGTGCCGGGTGCGCAAAATCCGAATACGAACAACCCCAACGACCCAGCCGCCACACCAGCCGGCGTGGACCCGAATAATCCTGCGGCACGTCGCCGCCGTTTCCAGAATTTGCCGCAGTAACGAACCCATAAAATGAACTCAACCTCTCTCAACCGTTGGTCCCGTCGTGTTGGTGTTGTGCTGTTGTTCAGTGTGCTGAGTGCCTGCGCGCTGTTGCAGCCGCCCGTCGATGATTCGAAACCTGCTTCAAGCGCCGCCGAGGCTGCCCCGCCGGCAGTCCCCGCCCCTTCGACATCGGGTCCGACCAAGCCCGCTGCTCCTGCGGCGGTTGCTGCAACCCAGACGCCGCCGACCGTGAATAACGCTGGTCGGCGCACCGCACCACCACCCATTCCCGATACGTCGCGTCTTTACACAGGCACCGGTCAGTTTGTGAAGCCGCCATCAGCGCCGGCGCCGGCTGCAAAAGGGCCTGAGGAGTTCACGCTGAACTACGAATCGCTTGATATTCGTGCTGTGGTGCAATCGATTCTCGGCGACATGCTGCGTGAGTCGTTTTCGATTCACCCGCAGACCACCGGCACGGTCACGATTCGACTCTCGAAGCCGGTTCCGCGTAGTGAGTTGATTCCGACGCTCGATATGTTGCTTCGCCAAAACGGTCAGATCATGGTGAAGGAAGAAGGCGTCTACAAGATCATGCCTGCCGCCGTAGGTACGCGCGGCTCGGTGACACCACAGGTGATGACCACACCCGCGCAGTTGCCGAACGGCTATAGCGTGCAGATTGTGCAGTTGCGTTTTGCGGGTGTGCGCGACATGCAGCGCATTCTCGAACCCTATGCAGTCGAGCCGCAGTCCTCAATCCGCATCGATGAGCTGCGCAATCTCGTCATTTTGTCCGGCACACAACGCGAGCTGAAACATATGCTCGAAGTGATCGATATTTTTGACGTCGATTATCTTGCCGGCTACTCGGTGGGTTTGTTCCCGATGCAAACCGATGTCAAAGCGCTATCGGCGGACTTAGATCGGATCTTTGGTGGCGGCGGTGCTGGCGCAGCAGCAACACCGAGCCCGCTCGCCGGCATCGTGCGCATCGTACCGATCGAACGCTTAAACGGTTTGTTGGTTATCACCACCCAGCCGCGTTATTTGGAAGAAGCCAAAAAGTGGATTGATCGCTTGGATAAAGGCGGCGGTTTGGCCGGTGGCACACGACTCAACGTCTATCCGGTACAAAACGGACGAGCAGACCGCCTCGCGCAGTTGTTGACTGACATCTACGGTAACCGGCAGGGCGGTACCACGGGAACTGGCGCAACACTTGCCCCGGGCGCAAGGCCCGTAACCACCACAACGACGACGGCGGGAACACCGGGCGCGCCAGCCGGCCAGGGTGGTCAAGGCGGTCAGATTGGCCAAGGTGGTGCTTTCGGCGCGTTCCTGTCAAATATCTTTCAATCGAGTGGCACGGCAGTGTCAAAGGACACACGCATCATCGCCGACGACGACAACAACGCGTTGCTGATTTTGGCTTCACCTGCGGATTACGAAACCATCCTCGCCGCGCTTCGCCAGCTCGATGTGCCGCGTCGCCAAGTGTTGGTGGAAGTGCTGGTAGCCGAAGTCACGCTCACCGACGAACTTAAGTTCGGTATTGAGTGGTTCATCAATTCACGCAACAACACGGTCGGCGCGTTGCGCAATCTGGGTGGTGACAGCACCATCTTGCCGCGTGTGTTGCCGCAGACACCGGGCCTCGGCGGCGCGCTCGACCCTCGTGGCACCTATCCGGGAACCGCAACCACAATCGTGCCGTCAACACCAGGCTTGCAGTTAATCAACCTTGTCGGCACTGACATTCGTGCAGTCCTGCAAGCGCTTGGGCAAGACGGTCGCGCCAGTGTGGAATCCGCACCAAAATTACTGGTGCTCGACAACGCCAAGGGCACCGTCAACGTCGGCACGCGCATCTCGGTCGAGACGGGTTCCTCAACCGGTTCCGGAACGGGCGGCAATACCGTCACCACGCGTCAGTACATCGACACCGGTGTGTTGCTGACCGTCACGCCACGTATCAATGCGGGCGGACGTGTCACGCTAGATATCAATCAGGAAGTGAGTTCGGCTGGTGCAGCATCGAGCAACAACCCACCGATCAATACACGCAAAGCGCAGACCACTGTCAATGTCGCTAGCGGCGAGACGATGGTGTTGGCGGGTCTTATCCAGAAGGACCGCGGCAGCGGCACACAAGGTGTGCCGCTGCTCTCGAAGATTCCGATCATCGGCGGATTGTTCGGCACACAAACGTTCCGCAATAACCGCACGGAGCTCGTTGTGTTGATTACGCCAACCGTTATCGCCAGCAACGATGAAGCGCGCGGTGTGACCGATGAGCTGCGCAAAAAGCTGCCGTCGCTCGAACACTTGATGCCAAAGAAGCAGGACGCCGCTGCGGCAAAGTAGTCGAGCAAAAAAGTAAAATACTAATAAAGACGGGCATTTTCAGGCATTAATGCTTGAAAATGCCCGCCAATGCTGGTGTTTATGCCCAGCGCCAGCCGTGTTTGCCAAAATACCGCGCGGCGGAACGCACGAACATCCCGATGTGTTTCGCCCCCTTGCGGGAGGCATTGCCACCGGCATGGACGATGCGGCAGTTTGTGAGTCGGTCAATACGCGCGATCTTGGCGATGCGCTGGCTGAGGTCAAAGTCTTCAAAGTACATGAAGAAACCGGTATCGAATCCGCCCATTTCGCGCCACACACCGCCCCGCAACAACAAGCAACAGCCGGATACTACCGTGCAACCTTTTATCGGAGCGTCGTAGGCGAGATCGCTGTAGTCGTAGCGGCTCAAATAACGAACGAAACGCGCCTTTACCCAGCCGGGCGCGAAGCCGCGCAGCGCCAGCGCAAAAACGGTGGGGTCGCGCTTGACCAAGAACTGTGGGGTGCCATCGGGTGATGTTGCAACCGGCGTGACCGCACCGCATGCGACATCGTGTTCTAGGTGCGCGACGGCGCTGGAGATAGCGTCCTCGGCGAGCTCAACGTCTGGGTTCAACAACAGCACAAAATCGGCGCCCGTTCCCGCCAGGCCGGTGTTGTTGCCGCTGCCAAAGCCTTTGTTTGCAGGCATTGCGACATAGGCGTAGTTAACGGCTCGGGGCCCGGGAATTGCCCAGAGTGCGTTATCGATCATCGCCTTGAGCTGCGTCGTCTCGCGACTATCGCCCGAGGCCGCAGATTCACCAGCCGCGTTGTCGATCAAACGCACATCGACCGCATCGACGAGCTGTTGCGCCCGCGCATGGTCGATCGCCGCGCGCAGACTAGTGAGGGTTTTGGTGAGCCAATGGACGTCTGAGTGGTAAACGACGACACAAACGGCAAGCGAACGGGACATCAGAAAAGGATATCACGTGGTCGCCATATGGCCACCAAGCGACCATGGCGATATTCCGCACGGTGTGGGCACCGAGCGGGGGTCGCATATAATTTTCTGCAATCGCATCGGCTACCGCACCACGCATCACCAGCTGTTTCACCCATAACCGCCCGAACAATGAATGTTGTCCGGTAGGTCGCGAATCTCTTCGAGGCCAGTTGAACTCAACCAGCACGCTGCTCAGCATCATCACCCCTGCTTACAACGCGAGTGCGTTTCTGCCGGCGCTGATTGCCTCTATCGAAGCTGCCGAAGCCGAAACTTCACTCGAGTGGATTTTGGTGGATGATGGCTCGACCGACAACACGGCCGATCTCTTTAAGACAACGCTAACCAAACACCTAGCGTGGCGGCTTGTGCAACAGCCGAATGGCGGCGTTGCCTCCGCACGCAACCTCGGTCTGGCCAACGCAAAAGGCAAGTATGTTTGGTTTGTTGATGCGGACGACCTGATCGTTCCGCATGCGTTGGCCGCGCTCGTTGAGGCCGCTGCTAAAGATGTCGACGCCATTAGCTTTCAGGCTGAACGGTTTAGTGATGCAGGCGCGGCCGGCCAGAACACCGCAACTGTGTATCGCGCCGACAAACCTAATCAGCCGCAACGCGGAACAACTTGGGTTTCACAGTTGATTGAACAGAAAGACTGGAAACACTACCTCTGGCAGTATTGGTATCGCCGCCAGTTATTGACGGAGCATGCAATCCAGTTTGAAGCCGGCATCATTCATGAAGACATTGCGTTTGTCACCGAAGCGGCACTACTCGCAGCGAGTGTGTTGTATGTTGACGGGGTGGCGTACCGCTATCGCGAGAACCCGGCCTCGCTATCGCATCATGTTGACGACACCAAGCTGTTGGGTCGTATTGAAAGTTACTTCATTGTGCTGGAACAGCTACGAACGCTAAATGCGGAAATTGCCATGCCGCCAAATGTCCGCGAACAACTCGAGGGTGAAGTTGTCGGGCAGGCGCTGCAAGTGTTTGAACTCGCCAAGCAGCTGATCACAGAAAAAAGTCGGCAACACGTCTTGACGCAATGTCGGCAGCGGCGTTTTGCGCAGCGACTATTCCGCGAGGCGCACAACATCAAACGCCTTCGCCAAGTCTTAGTCATGTGGTTAAAACAATCGGGACTGCTGCCAATCGGTAGCGTCATCAGCAAATGACGACCACCAGCACTTCGATAAACGAGCCGGCTCGTCGCGCGGTGTTACTGCAATTTCCGATGTTGTTCGGAATCGCGACCGGCTTGGTGTGCCTTGGATTATTGGCTGCGCCATTTCGCAGCAGCGCGGGCTTGCGCGCCGCGTGTTTTGTTTTTGCGTTCTTCATCCTACTGTTTGTCTGGGGCAAGACAAGAACGTTCAGCATCGCAGTGCCGCAGGGCGCGTTGTTTCGCGCGGGTGTGTTGGTCTGGGTGGGAACAGTATTTCTGTATTGCCTGGGTAGTGGCGATGTCATTACCAGTCTCGAATCGTGGCGCGGTGATGTACTGACGCCGGTACTTGCCGGACTCGTTTGTTACAACCTGTGTTTGACGCAGCAGCAACTCAAGCCCATTTTGCTGACACTGTTAGTCGGGCTGCTCATTCTTGCGGGCATGGTGGTAGCCGACCCGTTTCAGCCCATCATCGGGACACACGAACCAAGATATGTGAATGTCGGTTGGTTATCGACCTGGGCGGTGTTGCTGGCGAGTTTGTTGCCGCTGGTGTGGCTGGTGAAATGGCCTAAGCCGTCATTGGCATATGCGTTCGGTCTCGTCGCCTTCGTGGCACTCGTCGTGGCGGCGTGGTTTAGCGCCAATCGGATTGTCTGGTTGTGTTTTGGTTTGATGTTTGGCCTGTATGTCGTTTTTAATGGTCGAGGCGGCCGCTCACTTTTTGTTCGCCTCGCTTTGTTGGCGGTCGGTGCCGTTGCCGCGAGTTTGTTGTTTTATCTCGCCTCAACACAGCGGGCCAACGCGTTTCCCGATGCCGGTGTGAATGGCATCAGTATTGTGCAACAGGATGATCGTTTGACCATTTGGCGGGAGGCGTTAAATACGATCAAAGATCGGCCGTTTGTCGGTTATGGTTATGCGCTGGAAGGTGCGAAGACCGCCTTAGCCGAACGTTTCACGGAGCCCGGGTTTCGCGCCGTGTTTCGACAAGCGCATAACGTTGTCTTGAACTACGCAATTCAGATCGGTATCCCCGGCGCACTCTCGTTGTTCTTGTTATTCGCCGGATTAACGCACGCGTTCTGGCAGCGACGCGATGTATCAGCGGGCGCAGCCGCAATCGCGACGTGCGGGCTGATGTTGGTCGCGGGATTTTTCCTGCGTAACATGACTGATGACTTCTTCAGTCGTCACGCGGCCCTACTGTTCGGCGCGTTGGTTGGGTTGCTATTGGCCCTGTGTGATTGGCGGGATGAGCGCCCAAAGGTTTAGTTGCTGGGAATGACTGCTTTGCAGCGCCGGGAGCCGACTATATCGAACCAAAGCATGCGGCTTTTCTCAATGGCTGAAGTTCGCCAAGGGGGCAGACCACCTGGCTATAAGCTAGAAACAATTTAACTGCGTCGTCGGTGATTCATCCACGATGGGCAACGATAACTGCTCTTCCATAGCCCCAATATCTTTCAGCGTCGGGCATAACGATGTCGGCGCTGACAAAACCGGCGAGTATCAACCTCGCCTCAATGTCGAGGGCATAGTCGCGAAAACTCAGTACTGCTGAGCTGCCACGTAAGCGGTCTCCATGGTATTCGGCCGGCAACAGGTGTGTGATGGCCCCATCCGCACCACGTACCGCTCGTTCGACCGTCTGAGCTCGATCAAGCCTAATCGGTACCGTAAAAACAAACTGGCCGCCCTGGCCTAACACGCGTCGCACTTCTGAGAAGCCTTGACTATCGTTTGCGACATGTTCGAAAACATCGGTACTAGTGATCAAATCAAACTTGCCAGTTTCGAAAGTTAGTCGCTCGACATCCTCGCAACGAACCCCATCAACCTCCTCGCCGGGGCCCACACCATCTAAGTACTCGGAAAGGCTGAGGCTCCTCGCGTGGCGGCGCAAATAAGCTACAAACGGACCGCGCGACGAAAGCTCGTACACCCGTATGTTCTGCAAGTTAGGGGCTCGACTACGCACGACTTTGGCGAGCGACATGTGCACAGCACTCGCCCCGCACGTCATACATCGCACACCTAACTCTGAACGCCTGAGTCGAACCAACCAACTGCCATCGCAACAGTGACAAATTGACCTTTGGATTGCGAGGTCTGAAATTTTCAACTGAGAAATTGCTGAGAAAACCATACTCCGCAGTCGCATTAGGGAAGACGTCATCAGAACTTCCGCTATAAAGCGCGAGAGGTCAGTGTGGCGTCGTTCTTCATGTGATTCGGCAGGTCAAAGTATGACATCAGACAGTGCTTGCAAACGACTGGTATTGGATACGAATAGTTGCCTTATGTCCCTGCGAACTGCATCCGGTACAAACCTGCGTACACGCCATCTGCGGCGAGTAGGTCGCGATGTGCTCCGACCTCGACAATGCGCCCGCTTTCCAGCACCACGATTCGCGACGCGTTTTCAATGGTGGATAGACGGTGCGCAACAACAATTGTGGTGCGACCTTGCATTAACGTATCCAATGCCGTTTGCACGGCGCGCTCCGACTCAGTGTCGAGCGCTGAAGTTGCTTCATCCAACAGCAGAATCGGCGCGTCTTTGAGCAGGGCCCTGGCAATCGCTAATCGTTGACGTTGGCCGCCGGATAACTTGGCGCCATTCTCGCCGATGACACTGTCGTAACCTTGCGGGAGCGCTTCGATAAAGTCTGCGCAATGCGCCGCTTTCGCGGCGGCGATGATTTGTTCGCGCGTCGTGTTTTCCTCTCGACCGTAGGCGATGTTTGCGGCGATGGTGTCGTTGAACAACACAACATCCTGGCTGACCAAGGCCATTTGCCGACGCAGATCGTGCAACTTCAAGTCAGGTAACGCGATGCCATCGAGCGTGATACGACCGCTGGTTGGACGAAAAAAGCGCGACACCAGATTCACCAGGCTCGACTTGCCGCCGCCGGATGGGCCGACCAGTGCAATCGTCTCGCCATGTGCAATCGTAAGGGTGATGTTGTCGAGCGCAGGCTGGGGTTTGTTGGCGTAATACAGAGACACGTTTTCGAACGTGAGCAAACCCTGTGCGCGTTCTATTGTCTTGGTGCCCTCGTCCACTTCCGGTGTGGCATCAATCAGTGCGAACACACTTTCGGCAGACGCCAAACCGCGTTGAATCTGTTCATTCACACTCGAGAGCGCTTTGATCGGCGTCATGAGTGTTCCTGCGGCCGTGATGAAGCCGATGAATTCGCCTACTGCCATGCCGGTGCCGAGTGATTTGCTCGCGGCCAGATAAACGATGAAGGCAATTGCGGCGGAAACGACGAGGTGCGTGAGTGGTGTTGCTGCTGCAGCGGCCGCGCTTTGTTTCATGTTGAGTTGGCGAATCCGGTTTGCGGCTGAATCAAAACGTTTACGCTCGTAAGCTTCGCCTCCAAAAATCTTGATCACCTTCAAGCCGCGTATCGCTTCCTCGAGGACATCGGTAATCGCGGCGTGTGCAAACTGGCCCTGTCGATTGATCTCGCGTAAACGTTTGCCAAATGCGCGAATCACCAGCGCCATGATCGGCACCGTCACAAACATGATGAGCGTAAGTTTCCAGTTCAAATAGAACAAGGTGATGAGCAGCATCGTCAGTGTTGCGAAGCCACGTACGACAGAATTCAGCGCGGTGGTGGCAGCAGCCTGCAAGCCGATCACGTCATTGGTGACCTTGGACATCAATGTGCCGGTCGATAGTGCGTCAAAACCATCCATCGGCAGGAGAACGATTTTCTCGAACATACGATTACGCAGGTCGAGCATCATCTTGTTGCCGACCCATTGCATCCCGTACCCGGCGATGAAGTGTGAAAGGCCGCTCAAGAAAAAGATTAGGACGATGCCGAGCGCGGCGTAGGCCGCATATCGCTCGTTACCGTCCACAAATAGTTCGTTGATGACCTTGGTGAGATACAGCGCCACCGAGCCTTCCACCAAACCACCGACAAGCATCGCGAATACCGCACCGGCGAACGCCCATTTGTAGGGAAACACGTAACCAAGCAAGCGGCGATACAACGCAGCAGACGAGGGATGACCGGCGGGGTGGGTTTGGTTCATGTCGTTATTTTACGTGCCGCAGTGGGCAACCGGGTCGCCGTTGTCCATGCCGGCAGCGCCGTTTGTGCCTAGCAGTTCACGGTAGAGCGCGACGTAGTTCGCCGCCATCGCACGCGGCGTGAGCGGTGCAACCTTTGCGGCGGCATTTTTGCCCATCTGGTTGTCACTCATCGCCGAGGCAAGTGAAGCTTCAATGGCGTCGGCAATCGCCGGGGTATCGAGGGCGTCCACGACAAAGCCCTCCACGCCATTGGCAATCAATTCCGCCGCCCCCGAGCCGGTGCTGGTGATGACGGGCAGCCCGCACGCCATTGCTTCCAGACAGGCGTTGGGCAGCGGGTCATACAAGGTTGGCAACACAAATATGTCGGCCGCCGCGTAAAACGGCCTCACGTCTTTCACACCACCAACAAACGAAACGCGGTCGGAAAGCCCGAGTTGATCGGCAAATGATTGGAAGCGTGTCAAGTGTTTGTCGTGGCCGACCACAATGCCGCGGACACTCTCACGCGTCAAACGCGAGTGGCCGGATTGATCGGCCAGACCCATCAAAAATCCGATCAGCCCTTTACGTTCGAAGCCCGAGCCAACGAATAACGCGACCGGTGCCGCCTTGGGTATTCGCAGCGTCTTCCGAGTTTCGGCGCGATGCAACTCTCGCAACCCCGGGTGGAAGACGGTGGTGTCCACACCCGAGAGAATGACGCGCAGCTTGGCCGGATCAATATCGAAGTGCCGGGAGATGTCGGCTTTCACCATTTGAGAATTACAGATGACGGCGCGTAACTTGGGCGACTCAAACATCGCCCGCTCGGTGGCCAACAAGTAGCGATGATGGGGATTGAGCCGAACCCCCAGTTGTTTAAGGCCACTCGTCACGCGCTGCCGGTGTTCCAGCCAAGTGGCGTGGACGCCGTCGCCTGCGCGAAAGACGTCACAGCCAACAATACGCTCATGTGATTGGACGAGGTCGTAATGGGTGTTCGACAAATGTGTCTGCACTGCCGCCGCAAAACTCTTGTCGCGACCGGTGGACGTGAAGTACCTTGGATTGAGGATGACGTGGTCGACTGCGGCCGCGTCGTCGCTGACAGCGCTGGTTTCGGGCCAGGACCGGGTCAGCACCGTCATCGACACACCTTCCTGTGCCAGCGCCGCAACCGCTGTCTGTACAAACCTTTCTGCACCGCCGAACGGGTTGTATTTGGCGCGGATCAGCGCAATTCGGAGCCGCCGATCGGCCCCCGCATTCGACTGCAACTCAGCCGGCGAGGAGTTCATTGACCGCGTCGTGGACCTGTTTCACTGGGAGTGTCACCAAACAATCGCTCACCTTGGAGCCGCCGCATCCATCATTGCCGCACGGCCGGCAAGAGTGCTCGGGACGTGTTGACGACACCACGCGAAACTTGACGCCCCACGGCCCCCAATGTTTTTCACCGGAGGGGCCAAACATGGCGATGGTGGGTGTCTGCATGGCGGCGGCAATGTGCATCGGTGCGGAATCCACACCAACAAAGGCGCGTGCGCGGGCGGTGAGCGCCGCCAATTCTTTGAGCGACAACGAGCCGGTCAGGTCAACCACCGGCGCTTTGAGGTGCGTTTTGATAGCGGCGACCATTTCACGCTCATCCGCACTTGGTGCGGCCGTCAACACCACGCGATCACCTTGGCGACCCAGTTGCAGGATCAACTCGGCAAACTTTTCGGGTGGCCAGGTTTTAAAGAACCAACGCGAGGTCGGGTGCATGTGGATAAAGCGTTTGCGTTCGACACCATGTGTTGCCATCAATGCGTCTACCCGCGCTTCAGCGGCCGCGCCTGGCACTAGCACTAGGCGTTTTTCGTCTTCGGTCGGGTGAATGCCTAAACGCCTGAGTGCATCCAAGTTCTGCTCAACGGTGTGGCGGAAGGTGGTGCGTGGCAGTGGGAAGGTGTGGGTGAAGCTTGCACGCCACCAGCCCGAATTGCGCCCTTCACTCATGCCCGCTTTTCCCATCTCCGCTCGCGGCGCAACGGAGATCCCCGGGCTGAGAATCCGGGTTAACCATGCACCACGCGGGTGTTCGGTTAAATGAAAGACGATATCGTAGCGACGGCGGCGTAGGGTTGTGATGAGATTCCATTCCGCCGAGATTTGACCAATGAGGCCAAGGCGCTTCCACTCGCGGTCGATGGTATGCACCATCGACACGGACGGGTGCTCCGTCAGCATCTCACGGGTATCCGAATACACCAGTGCGTCGATCTCTGCATGTGACAGCCGATTCTTCAGCGTTTTGAACACCGGGGAGGACAACAACACGTCGCCTTGATGGCGAAGTTTGACGACCAGGATGCGCTGTACGGATTGGGGGTTAAAAGCGAGCTCAAGCATCCCGCGACGATAGCAGAAATCGTCACCAATGCGACATTTTGGTACGGGGTGCGTGTCTCCGCGCCATAATGGCCGCTTCCAAATTTTGTCCTTGGGCCGTCATGAACGCTTCTTCGTTGAAATCTCCGATCAAATCTCCACTTAACTACGCTGCGATCGCTGTGGTTGCAGTTACTGCCATTGTCAGTCAAACCGCGTCGGCGCAAGCGGGGTACTACCGGCAAGCCACCATTCAAGGCGACACGGTGGTGTTTGTTGCCGAAGGCGACTTGTGGCGGGTACCAGTAACGGGTGGTGCCGCCCAGCGCTTGACGACACATCTTGCCGAAGAGTCGCTGCCGCGGATCTCGGCCGATGGCAAGTTGGTCGCCTTTACCGCGCGTTATGAGGGCCCCGCCGAGGTCTATGTCATGCCGACCTCCGGCGGCTTGCCGACCCGTTTGACCCATGAAGGAGACAATGCTCGGGTGCAAGGTTTCACCCCGGATGGCAAGGTGTTGTACACAACGGCGCGCTGGTCGAGTAAGCCGGAGCTACGCATGTACGCAGTGGACGTCACCACCCGCGCTGTCACGCCGTTGCCGTTGGCGCAAGCCGCGGAGGGCTGTTATTTGAAATCCGACTTTGTTTTTGCGCGCCTGCCGGCTGGCTCCGATAACGTGAAGAACTATCGCGGCGGCTTGGTACAAAACCTCTGGCGCTTCGATGGTAAGAATGAAGCAACGCCGTTGACGGCAGACTACCCGGGTGCCAGCCGGCAGCCGATGTGTGCCCGCGATCGCATTTACTTTTTGTCTGATCGTGATGGGACGATGAACGTTTGGTCGATGGCGGCAGCGGGCGGCGACCTCAAGCAGCACACTAAACACCGCGATTTTGATATTCGCGGCGCAAGTGTTTCCCCAGACGGCACCCGCATTGTTTATCAGCGCGGCGCCGATCTTTCCGTGTTGGACACGGCGA